>NZ_WJYH01000028.1:0-60388 GCF_009668065.1 Acinetobacter sp. RIT698 | reverse complement strand
ATTGAAATCGCCTTCTCACTTTGAAAGAAGGCGAGGATGAGCGGATTTTATGTTGATTTATCATTTTAAAAATGTCTTATAAAAGAGGTCTAACGTGTTTTCTTATATAGGTTTAAACATAATTGTTGTATATCTTAAATCTAATTGATCTTATAATTTTCCTTTATTTTTTTGTATTGTTTTGCAGGTTTAAAAGTGAAAATTTCTAAAGGATTATTGAATATCATCAGCTACGTTTGTTTAATCATCAGTTTTCCAACGATTGCTAAAACCAGCACAAGTTTAGTTTCACCTCAAAAAGGTGTGATTTGTGATCAATATATTTGTGTAAATAAGAAAGGTGTATCAAAATCACTTACGGCTCAATATTTAGGAACCAAAAAAGCGAATAAAGTTTTCTCACAAGGTGATTTTGATCGTTCTGCATTTACTTTCTCAAATGGAGTATTCTGCGATACAAATACAAAACGATGCCATGTAGATCGATATTTTGACAATGGACATCGAAGTAAAATTGATCAAAAGATAACAGATCAGCTTTTTAATCATAAGTAGTTCTTTGCCATAAATCGGCTAAAGAGTTCACCCGCAGATGGGCTTTTTGATTTATCTTCAAATTTTTAGAATACTGTGTTCTATTAAATAAGATTGTATAAATCCATATACATGTTAATAATTAGGAATAGATTTATTAAATCATTCCTTCTTCCCCCTCTGAATTGGAATTTTAATTTGTCTAACAAGCCCTTCAATCGAAGGGTTTGTTCTATAAAAATTATAAATTTATTCATTTCATCAATTACTTATGTTTTTTGTAAAATAATTCATATTTTTGTTTGAAAATGTGACTTGTTTTGCTAAATTCCGCTTGGATTTATTGAACAGAAAAGTAATGAATATGAATAAATATTTTGCAGAATTTATTGGAACATTTTGGCTGGTTTTTGGAGGGTGTGGTAGTGCAGTACTTGCTGCTGCTTTTCCAGAATTGGGTATCGGTTTTGTTGGTGTTGCACTCGCGTTTGGTCTCACTGTACTGACTGGTGCTTACGCATTAGGTCATATTTCAGGTGGACATTTCAATCCTGCAGTAAGTATAGGTTTATGCGTTGGTGGTCGTTTTAATGCAAAAGACTTAGCACCATACATTATCGCTCAAGTCGTAGGTGGTATTTTCGCGGCATTTATATTGTATTTGATTGTACAAGGTCAAGCAGGATTCACTGGTACGGGCGGATTTGCAACAAATGGTTTTGGTGATTTATCGCCTGGAAAATATTCTTTGGTTTCTGCATTATTAATTGAGATTGTCTTAACTGCTATTTTCTTAATTGTAATTCTCGGTTCTACAGATAAACGTGCACCAGCAGGTTTTGCGCCTATTGCTATTGGTTTGGCATTAACTTTGATCCATTTAATCAGTATTCCTGTCACCAATACTTCGGTCAATCCTGCACGTAGTACAGCAGTGGCTTTCTTTGCTGAAACAGCTGCACTGAGTCAATTATGGCTTTTCTGGGTTGCACCAATTGTTGGTGCTGTGATTGGCGCTTTAATTTATAAATGTTTTGAGCAAAAAAATAGCCAATAACATTAAAGATCTTTCATAAATCAAAAAATGATCATGTAGAGTGAATCATATTGGTATTGAAAGTTCCTTCTCCCTTTGGGAGAAGGCTAGGATGAGGGTACTTTTATGTTGATTAATGGTTTTAAAAAGGACTTATGAAAGAAGTCTATTATCAATGCGCCTAACTATAGACAACATTATAAAAACCTCCCTAGGGAGGTTTTTATAATGGTTGAGATTAGGCTTAAATAAGTGGTACTTCAGCTAATATTTTTTGAGCTGTTGCATCGCCATTTAAGTATGCGCCATGAACAGTACCCGCATATTTCAAGCTACAATGTTCGCCAGCGAAGAAGATTTGTTCTCGAATTGGTTTGTGCAATACCTTAACAATATCTTCAGAGTGCTTTAGTGAGGGAAAACTAAAAGAACCATAACTATAAGGGTCGGAGCCCCAACGTGTAACGATGAGTTTTTTAGGTGTATGGGGAATATTGTTGAATTGTTTTTGCAAGCTACTAAAAATAAAGTTTGATATTTCATGATCCGCTGAATTATCGATAAACTCAGATTGCTTTCCTCCAAACAGCATTAAATAAATTGGTTTTTTATAAATTCCAGATAAGTCAAGGATATTAAAATAGCCAAGCTCATTCCAATAGAAATCACTTATCTTGTCTATCGGCATTTTTGATCTAAAAGAGAGTGGTTGTTCTAATTCGAAAAATACTTTATTGAAGGATCCAAATCCAATATCTTGAATAGATTGCGCATAGTGATGAGGTAATGCTGGATAAAATGCTATATGGTTTTTCTTTAAGATTCCGAGTGGGACAGTAACCACTACGCGGGAAGCTATGTAAAAATTATCATTGGAATCAATGATTTTTACATAATCATTTTCACAGATGATTTTTTTTACATCTATATTGAATTGAATGTCGATTTTTTTTGAAAGCACGTCTATAACTTGAGCATAACCATTGGGAAAAATAACTTCATCACCTTCAAAATAACCTTCGTAATTTTTATAATTCGATGAAAGTAGCTCAAGATTGGTCGCAAATGGATCATTTGCTATTCGGTTGAAAAAGTTAAATAATAATTTTTTAAGATAATCTTTTGAAAATGTATTACCTGAATAATGTAAAGAAGAAATTATTTCTTCAGTCGCGTTGAGGGCCGATAGCGTTTGTGTTTGAGAAAGTTGCTTTTCTATTTCTTCTACATAAGATTCAAACTCATGGACTTCTTCGTCAGAAAATAACAAGCCATTTTCATGAAAATATTGCGATTTATCATAGTTAAATACTGTTGTTTCGATATGATTCTCTTGGGTGATTTTCCAGATAGGGTTACCTTCAACACCATGAATCCATGATGCACCTAAATCAAAAACATCAGCATCAGATTGTAATGAATCTATGCGCCCACCTATGCGAGACCTCGCTTCGAGTATGGTAACTTTTTTACCATTTTCTTGTAATTTTTTAGCGCATGCGATTCCTGCTATCCCAGCGCCAATAATAATAATCGGTAAATTAATATCGCTATGTTCCAACATAAAAATCTATAGCTCAGTTTTGTATCTAAAATTAAGATAATACACCTTATACTTCTCAGATAAAATTATTTGATTTTTATTTTAAAAAATCAATAAATTATATTTTATCACATTGATTACATGTTCTTTAGAATGGCTGAGACTGTTGAATAATAATCTTTTAATATGAGCTTTTTTTGTTTTCGATGAAAGCGCAAAATATGATGAAATTAAAAGCATGCTTATGCGACCAATGAGTGCGATTAAAGGCTCCTATTATTAAAAATAAATATCATCTAATAGACTTCTTTCATAAGTCCTTTTTAAAGCCATAGATCATCTAAAATCCCCCTCATCCTAGCCTTCTCCCAAAGGGAGAAGGGACTTTCAATACCAATCTGATTCATTCAATATGGTCATTTTTTGATTTATGGAGGAACTTTAATTTATTGAATTCAAATGTTTTTTATGAGTATGGATTGTTTTTAATATTATTTCCCCTAGCTAAATATATTTATAATTTTGCTACTGATCAATATTTAAAATATATTTACAGGAATATGAGTTGAGTAGAAAGTATAATCAAACAGGAATGAGTTCTTTTAATTTATCTAAAAAGTATCATTGAAAACTACACTTGATTCTACTAGAATAAAAAAACTTCATTGGGGAGTAGCCGCTTTTTACCTTGGGTAAAAAGGTGATGGTCAACATAATTGCTTAAACAAGCATGGTCATCATAGCAAAGAACCAAAAGATCCTCTGATCATAGATTTCTTTTTGTTGGCAAGACCTTTGATTTATTACTCTGCTATGGCTAGCAAGAGTTATAAATCAATGGTAATTATTGCTAGCCAGAGAAATTATTATGCTATCCGCTTTCCTAATATCTCTTGCTGTAGTTGCTTTATCCGAAATGGGAGATAAGACCCAATTACTGGCACTACTGCTTTCTGCACGATTCCGAAAACCTATTCCTATTCTTATCGCTATCTTTCTTGCAACACTGGTAAATCATGGTGTTTCAGCCGTACTCGGGCAGTGGATTACGACTGTTCTTAGCCCAATTGTATTATTGTGGATTGTTTCTCTTGGATTTATTGGGATGGCCGTATGGATGTTAATCCCAGACAAGCTAGATGATGAATCTGAAAGTATCGATAAATGGCAAAAATATGGTGTCTTTGGCGCAACCTTTGTGCTTTTCTTTTTGGCAGAAATTGGTGATAAGACTCAAATAGCGACTGTGGCATTAGCTGCTCGTTTTGACAGTGTCGGTTGGGTTACTGTAGGTACGACGTTAGGAATAATGTTAGTGAATGCTCCAGCCGTATTTATTGGTAATAAGCTTGCAGAAAAGCTTCCAATTTCACTCATTCATAAAATCGGCGCACTTGTCTTTTTAATTATTGGTGTTGCTGCACTTATTCAACATTACCTTTTCTAATGACAATGAAGCGATTTCATCGAATACCAGTAAGCTGGCAACGTATGTTTTTTATACCGTATCTACTTGCACTACCACTGATCACTTTACTGTTATTAGGTTTAGCTGGGAGTTGGTCGGATAGTGTCCGTTTGGCATTTTTATCACTACCAGGGTGTTGGTTGTGTTTTCAAGCCACAAAAAAGCCAAATTTATTTTGGAAATTATTTTCAATTGTTTGGTGGTTTATTTTTATATTTCATACCAGTTTACTCTCAGTAAGTTGGCTGTTGTTCAATAGTGATGCTGAAGCATATTCAATTATTGAATCTATTGCGAATACAACATTGAATGAAAGTTTAGAGTTTTTTCAACTACATTTTGGTTTTTTTATTCTATTTGTTGGCTTGATTTTAAGCGCTTTGATTTTATATTTTTATATTTTATTTAAATATTTTAATACGCGTGAGTTCCGTGATCAGAAAGTACATCGATTAGGGCGTTATGCTATAGGTTTGTTATTTCTACTGTGTACTGCCAGCTATGCAATTAAGCCTTCAATTGCTTTACATCCATTGCCATTTTGGTATGGATATTATGGCAAAATTCAGGACTTCAAACAACGTATTCTAAAACATGATCAGATACATAAAGAATGGACATTGAATGCAGAAAAACGCTTGGATTTTAGCGGTAAATTTAATAAAAGCCAGACACATACCATAGTTTTGACGGATAGCATTACCAGTTTTAATTTTGGATTATGCGGTTATCCAAGAAATACAACACCTGAGTTAAGTAAACGTAGTGACCAGTTCAAAGTATTCTGTCGTGGATATTCACCAGCATCTTCTACTATTCAATCTTTACGTTATTTATTTAATGACGGTACGCGCAATGTAATGGATGATCACGCACCTGAGAATATTATGGCATATGCTAAGGCAGCAGGGTTTAAAGTTTATTGGATTAGTAACCAAGATGATGTTTATATCTCTTCACTTTTTGCATCATATGCAGATGAAGCTGTTTTTATCAATAAAAAGTCAGGTCGTAGTAGCACGTCATTAGATGAAAATATTCTGCCTGCTTATAAAATTGCATTGGATGATCCAGATCCTCGTAAATTGATTATTCTGCATCTCATTGGTTCACACCCAAATTATAAGTTACGATACCCAGAACAATTTTCTAAGTTTAATGATTCTAGCAATGATGAGGTTGAAAAAAAACTTGAACGAAATGAGGTTAATCATTTAATTCAGTTAAAACGCAATGAATATGATAACAGCATACTTTACCAAGACTGGATTGTTGCAAAGTTATTCGATCTTTTGATTTCCACTCAATCTGATTTTAGATCTTTTACTTTTTTATCTGATCATGGTAATGAAGTAGGGCATGCTAAAAACTATGCTGGACATAGTGCAAATACAGAGGCTGGATATCGTATTCCAGTTATTATTTGGTATGATCATATGCCGTCTAAAGGGATAAGAAGTGAACAACCCATTGATGCCAGTGACCTAGACCGTTATGTATTACACCTCATGGGTGCTCATGATCGGTTGGATCGTAAAGAAAAACTATGTTGGTTAGATCAAACTTGTAATTTTATTCCTCATTTACTTTGGCGTTAACTAAAACAAACAAGCGTTATTACAATTAGCTTTTGGTAAATTGTACAGCCCCGATTGATTGGATCAGATTTGCTTCGAAAAGATGTAGATGAAATATTTTTTAAAGAAGCGACACAATTCACAGATATCGTTAAATCTACTTTTTATTTTTCAATAAAAATATCACAATAAATCAATAAATAAGCTATAGATTAAAATCTGCTAGTGAAGTTTTAGATTAATTAAACTTGCTAAATAATCCCCTAAAATAAAAATTCCGATGAAATTTCTCAATTCTAAATGAGAATATTATCATTTATTACAATTGAAAATTTTAAAGAGATAAATCATAAGAAAAAGACCAATTCATCATAAATATTTAAAAAATCATAGAGTTAAACCTGTATAGACAAGCAGGGTGTAACATTGCTTTCTCAAATGAGAATGATTATCATTATTTTGTGTTAAGCAGAGCTTCACGATCCAAGAAAACATAAATTAAATTTCTAGATCTTTTTAGTGCAGTAAAAAGTCTTGTACAGAGGATATGGTCAGATGAAAGAGCTTGCCAGCCGATTGGCGATGCAGCACCTAATCAATGCATACTCACAAGAAACAGGAAGTAGAATTTTACTGGAGAAATATCAGCAAAACTCTACGCAACTTGCGTTTAGCCAAGGCTTGACCTTGTTAATAATTCCATTGGAATCCATTCAATCCCAATTATATGCACCGCTTTCATATAGAAGTCTTGTAGGGCGGCATCGAATAGAAAAACTGCCACAGATTTTTAATAAAGGGCAAGTGCAAAGGTTTAGTCCAATTGCAATGGTGTGCTTACTTCTAGAAGAGCTGGTAAGAAACGCTGTTGAATCCTTAGATTCAGCATCATTGGTTGAAAAATGGATACAAAGCCGAGATGCTTTAGCTGAGTTTTTAAAGCAGCGTGAATATGATTTTGACCAATTGATTCAAGCCAAACAAGATTTTATCCAGACAGAACAAGCATTGATTCTTGGGCATAGTATGCATCCAGCGCCAAAGAGTCGCACCGGTTTCGTTCATGAAGATTGGTTAAGGTTCTCACCAGAACATAAAGGTCAAACGCAACTGTATTATTGGTTAGTTGCACCAGAATATCTGGCAGAAAGCGCAACATCAGATCAGCCAATCACTAGCCAACTCATAAAGCATATGCAATGGTATTTGAGCGAAACAGAATTAGATTTAATTCATACACATTCAAGCTATAAATTATTGACATTGCATCCATGGCAAGCACGTTATTTGCAGAGCAAAGATTGGTATAAAGAATTAAAAGCCAAGAAAAAATTAATTGATTTTGGTGAAAAGGCTTGGCATTTTTCCGCCACAACATCCGTCAGAACATTGGTCAGCTATTCAGCGCCATGGATGGTGAAACTTTCACTATCCGTGATGATTACCAACTCTATCCGAGTCAATTTGGCCAAAGAATGTCATCGTGGAGAAATCACGCGTCAACTTTGGCAGGGGCCAATAGGTCAGTCGATTTTAAAATCTTGTCCTACATTGAAGGCAATTCATGACCCCGCATGGACTGCGTTAATCATCGACGGAACAATTGTTAACGAAACGATCTGCATTTTTAGAGATCAGCCATTTGATCGACATAAGCAAGTGTCATGTATTGCCTCCTTATGCCAAGATCATCCAGCAAAAAATTTAAATCGCTTTGATCATTTATTTGAACAAATTGCACAGGCAGAACCGCAGCTAAGTATTGAAAAAATTGCATTAAATTGGTTTATGCGATTTTTAGAGATCAGCTTAGTTCCCTTGATGTATTTGTATCATCACTATGGGATGGCATTTGAGTCACATCAGCAGAATGTATTGGTTGAGTTGGAAAATGCGTATCCTAAAAATTTATGGCTCAGGGATAATCAGGGTTTTTATTACATCGAAGAATATGCCACTGAAATATTAAAAGAATTCCCTGAGCTTGATGGGAAAGCGCAGGCGGTTGGTCAAAAATCTTTGGTTGATGAACGGTTTAGTTATTATTTTTTTGCTAATACTTTATTTGGCATTATTAACGCAATCGGTGCAACAGGGAGTGTTTCAGAACAGCAACTCATTGATCTATTGCAAGATAAATTGATGGAATTATATGTACAGTATTCTGACAGTAGTTTATTACAAGGCTTATTGTATCAACCAACCTTGCCATATAAAGGGAATTTACTCACGCGTTTATATGAGCTGGATGAACTGATTGCGCCTGTAGAACAGCAATCAATTTATATTCAGTTACCAAATCCTTTATGTCTAAAACAGAAGGATGCAATTTATGCTTGATTTTATTGCTGTGGGTTTAGGACCGTTTAACTTAAGTTTAGCAAGTTTGTTACAACAAAAATCAAAGCTAAAATATCTGTTTTTTGAAAAACAAGCCCAGTTTGATTGGCATGCAGGAATGCAGCTTCCAAATAGTATGTTGCAAGTGCCTTTTATGGCTGATTTGGTCTCTATGGCAGATCCGACCAGCCCATTTAGTTTTCTCAATTATTTAAAAGCGCAACAGCGACTCTATAAGTTCTATTTTTTAGAACAGCCACATATCCCTCGTAAGGAATATAATCATTATTGTCAATGGGTTGCAGATCAAATTGAAAATATTCAATATTTGTCAGTAGTCACAGAAATTGTGCCTAAATACTATGGCTTTGAAGTTTTAGTTGTACAGGGAGGAATTCATCAACGCTATAGCTGTCGAAACATTGTATTGGGTGCGGGAAATGTGCCTTATATCCCTCAATGCATGCAGACATTGATTCAAAGCTATCCTGAGCGATGTAAACACTCAGCACATTATTTAGAACATCAGCCAAAAAATTTACAAGGCAATGTTGTGGTACTGGGATCAGGGCAATCTGCGGCAGAAATCTTTTTAGATTTATTTGATCGTCAATATCAATTTGATCAGGTGTCCCAACCAAAATTCAATCTCAATTGGCTGACTCGAGCCAATGGTTTCTTCCCTATGGAATATACACCATTAGCTTTAGAACATTTTAGTCCAGACTATAGTCAACATTTTCATTGCTTTGATGACCTCAATAAAGATTTACAACTGAGTAAACAGTCACTTTTATATAAAGGAATCAGTGCGCAAACCATTCGTGAAATATATAAGAAACTTTACCATCGACATCTTGCTGGAAATGATTTAGCGACGCATTTACACAGTCAGTCCAACCTAATTGATGCTGTTTTAACGGAACAGGGGAAAATTAGACTGATTTTTCAAGATCGAGTGACTTTAAATCAGTTCAGCTTAGACAGTGACTATGTGATCTGTGCTACAGGCTATCGCTGTCCTGAATTTAAATTTCTAAAGCAACTGAAGCCCTGGATTAAAACCAATCCACAAGGACATTGGAATATTTCAGCAAATTATGCTGTCGAATATGCTGGCATTGGTGAAATTTTTGTTCAGAACATGGATATGTATAGTCATGGTGTTGGCACCCCTGATTTGGGTTTAGGCGCTTATCGTGCGGCAACAATTGCAAATCAACTCATAGGTTATGCACTGTATGACTTAGCAACAGCCCCACAATGTTTCCAACATTTTGATCCTTTGCAAAATCCGCAAGTCCAAGTGATCCAGAAAAACATCACAACACAACATCATGTGCATGCTCAGCATGTTGAAGACTTGGTTAAAAATGTGAATTTTAAAGCCCAAAGCCTCAATACACAACATTCTCAGCATCAACAAAACCATCAACAATATTCGAATACTGAGAACAGCTTATGAGTTTTGCACAGTTACAAATTAATCAGAACCAATGGCGAAGTGCAGGCCAACGCTTGATTGAAATGGCAATCGCTGAGTTTTTATATGAAGAAATTATTCAGGCTGAAAGCTTGGATAATGATGTATTTCAATTGACATTGGATGACCGAATTTATCAGTTTAATGCACAACAATACTTATTGGGGCATTGGCATATTCAAAAAGGTTCAGTACGTGATTTAACTGTCAATACCAGAAGACCCGCTTGGAATTTACATCAATTTATTGCCGCTTTTTCCAATCAGGTTGGGGTTAAACCCTTTAACAAAGCCTATTTGATTAAAGAGATGAACAATACGTGGTTGGCCGAAGCCCATGTACTGGATGAAAATCGACTAACAAGTGCAGCAGCATTGACTGCACCGCATTATCAAATCGAAGCGATGTTGCGCGGTCATCCTTGGTTAATTATGAGTAAGGGGCGAATCGGTTTTGGTTATGATGATTATTTGAACTCAGCGCCTGAGATTTTACCTAGAGTCAAAGTGTTATGGCTGGCTGTGCATCGAGATTTGGCAGAATTTCGTTCTACCACTGAATGGTATGCAGGGCAATTATATTGCCATGAGTTTGACGAGCAGGAATTGCTAGAATTTCGCGAAAAAATGCAAAACCTTGCTTTAAATTCAGAGGATTATTATTTAGTTCCTGTACATGCTTGGCAATGGCACCAATGGATTGTGCCAACTTATGCCAATGAAATTGTAGATCAAAAAATTGTCGAACTTAAAATTGGACAGGATAATTATGTACCAATGCAGTCAATTCGCACTTTATGTAACACATCAGATGCACAACGTCATTACATTAAACTACCAGTGAGTATTTTAAATACCGCTGTTTATCGAGGATTGCCTGCTCAAAGGAATTTAGCTGCGCCTGCTGTTACAGCGTGGTTAAAAAATATTTTAAAACAAGATGTGGATTTACAAAAAACGGGTGTGGTGTTTTTAGGCGAGATTGCAACTTTGACCATTCAGCAACCTTGTTATGATCACATTGAAGGTGCACCTTATCAATTCAAAGAGTTATTCGGCTGTCTGTGGCGTGAAAGTGTAGATCCATTTGTTGAATATCATCAGCAGGTTTTATCGCAAGCTGCTTTATTACATCGTGATATTCAGGGGCTATCCATTTTAACTGTGCTTATTCAAGCTTCAGGCCTAGCACCTCTAGAATGGCTAAAGCAATTCATCACTGTCAGTATTCAGCCGCTCTTGATTTGCCTTTATAAATATGGACTTGCATTTTCACCACATGGTGAAAATACCATGTTAATTCATGAAAATGGGGTGCCTAAGGCCATGGTGCTCAAAGACTTTATCGATGATATGAATCTTGTCGATGAAGATTTTCCTGAGCTGGCGGATCTTCCTAATGAAGCTAAAATTTTATTGAGGCATTCAGCACAAGACCTCAGTCACTTTATTTTTACTGGCTTATTTATGGTGCATTACCGCTATATCTGTAATGTATTTCTACAGGATTTTCCACAATGTCATGAGATTGAATTTTGGCAAACCGTATCGAATGTGATTGCCGAGTTTCATCAGCAACATCCAGAGTTTTCAGCAAGAATTGAAAAGTTTGCGATATTTAGAAATCAATACAATAAGGTTTGCTTAAATCGTGTTCGTCTATTTACCACCAGTTATAACGATGAAGCAGAACGCCCCGTACCTGTAGTTCTAGATTTGATTGCAAACCCTGTAAGCCCAGAGACTTTAAAAAATTGGACAGCACAATTTTCACCTGCTCCAGCATGATAAACCATGCCCGAGCAGAGTGTGTATCTATCTGCGTAGCACCTAGATTTAACACGAGTCAAAAGCTCAATAATCTAACAAATACAACAAAGGTGAAAGTGATGAAAACTTTATCACAGCAATTACCAGATTTTTATGAATATTATGAGAACGGCAATCAGTTTTATTTACGTCAAGTGAAATACCCTGATGATATGGCTTTATTACATAAATGGATGCATGAACCGCATGTGATTCCACAATGGCAACTGAATAAATCTGAGCTCGAACTTAAGGTCTATTTTGAAAAACAGTTGGCTGATGATCATCATCGTTTATTCATTGTGGGTATGGATGGAAACGATGTGGGGTATACAGAAATCTATGAAGGTAAGCGAGATCGGTTAAGTCGTTATTATTCTGCGCATGAACTAGATTTAGGTTGGCATTTTCTATTTGGTGAAAAATCGGTACTTGGAAAAGGTTATCTTCGGGCAGTCGCGCGTTTAGTCATTTTTTATATTTTTGAACATGCAGCCTCTTTGAAAATCGTAGGCGAACCTGATTCAACAGTTAAACCATATGCCGCGGTTGTCGATGAAATGTGCTATGAAGCTCAGGGCACGCTTACAATGCCTGAGAAAAATGCGGTGTTATATTATTGTTTTAGAGATACTTTTTACCAAAAATTTGGTGAATATTTAATCCAATCTCAGCAATATTTAGCACAAAAAAACCAATACAAAACCCAGTAAGTTGAATTTGTCCTATGAGTTATCAATCTATACATATTCAGATCAAAGAGATGATCTTTTCCAAAGATGTCTCAATCGTTGAGTTTCAGTTCTGGTTGGCTGAAGTTGAAACATTTCTATGTCAGCAACAAAATTTTGTTTTGGTGGTGAGAAGTGTAGCAGGTACGACATTTCCACAAGAATACCGTCAAATTCAAGCCAATTGGTATAAAAAAAATAAAGCCAATTTTTTTAAGTACTGTGTAGGTTTAGTACGGATCGCGTTAGATCAAGCCGATCAAGAACGACTCAATACACCTGCGCTACATGTTGCATGGCAAGTTCCTTATTATGTGACATTAGATCGCGCTGATGCATTGCAATGGGCTGTACAGAGGTGGCTATTATGCAACGCATAAGTAATTTAACCAAACAATCTGTCACTCAACAGATTTCCGTACTTAGCTTAGGTGTTGTGGTTGTTTTATATTTGGCCCATGCCTTGCCTTTGTATTTTTATAATGTGGCATTGCCTGCGATTTTAAGGCACCAAGGGGTAGATCTACGCTGGATTGGGCTATTGTCACTGCTTTATATTCCATGGGCATTCAAATTCTTTTGGGCACCGCTTATTGACCGTTTTTATATTAAAAGATTAGGTAAACGTAAAACGTGGCTACTGTTCACTCAAATTGCTTTGGTTTTAGGGATTATTGCACTTGCTTTGACTCAGTTTTCTTATGGGCTGCTGGTCTTTGTCATCATTGGTTTATGGATATCCAGTTTTGCAGCTACCCAAGATATTGCCATTGATGGATATACCGTTGAAGCGTTTTCACAACAAGATTACCGCTTTGGCAGTATGGCGCAAAGCATTGGCGTTGCACTTGGCAGTATGCTCGGTGGTGCTGCAACACTTTGGCTATATCAATATTATGGATGGCAAACAGCACTTATCTGTTTAGCAAGCTTAACCGCTTTGACGATGTTTGCAGTTTTTCAAATACAAGAAAAAACCACAGAACACATGATTAAACACCCTCCGAGTTTAATTCGAGCATTTAAACGACCTGAAATCCGTTGGGCATTACTTTTAATTGTTTGTTATCGCTTTGTAGAAGCCCCCGCAATGGCAATGCTCAATCCAATGCTGATTGATCAAAAATGGTCACTTTCACAAATTGGTGTGCTGATGTCTGTGGTAGGGGCTGGTGTTGGATTGCTTGCAGCCGTTTCTGCTGCATTGCTACTCAAAAAGCGAAAGGCGACCCAATTACTGCTATGGGCTGGCTGGGTGAGAACACTAATATATGGACTCTTAGGAATCGATATTCTGTTCGGATGGCTAAATCGGTGGCAGCTTTTGCTGGGGGGTTTTGTGATTGCATTCCTTGCAATTCGTTATATCGCAATGACTTCTTTATATGCATATTTCATGCAAAGTAGCTCAAAAACGCAAGCAGGGACCGACTTTACAATTTTGGTGTGTTTTGAATTGCTGGTCTATTTTATTGGCGGGGCTGGGTCTGGTTTTCTGGCCAAATCATTAGGTTATGGAAATTTTTATATTGTTTTAGCTATTGCATCTGTAGTGAGTTTGATTCTCTCACAACTCATTATTTCCAAATCACAAAAAACTCTAAGATCAGAGATGTTGTAAGGGATAAATCATGAAAAGAACATCAATTCAAATACAACTGACGTGTTTAAGTTTGGCTATTGCGACACAGATCTATGCACAAGAGCCTACGACTCAAAAAGTTGAAAATACTGGGGCAGAGGTAAAAAGCTTAGCGCCTATCGTGGTCACGGCAACACGTTCTGCAAAAAGTATTTCAGACATCGCAGGGACCGTCTATCGCATTGAGCGTAGCGAAATTGAAAAACAAGCCAATGCGGGTAAAAACATAGCAGATATTTTAGGGCTATTGGTTCCTTCACTCACGCCAAATACCGGTACAACCTCTAACTATGGTATGAGCATGCGCGGCCGTGTGGTGCAATATATGATTGATGGGATACCACAAACAGGTTCACGGGACGGATCGCGTCAGCTCAATAGCATTCTACCTTCAATGATTGACAGAATAGAAGTTGTGTCTGGGGCAACGAGTATTTATGGCTCAGGTGCAACTGGCGGTATTATCAATATCATTACTAAAAAAGGCGGTGACGAAGCTTTAAGTTTTGAAACTAAACTGGGGCTGACTTCAGGGAATAATTTTAAAGGCGATGCACTGGCTTATGAAGCTTCACAAAATGTTTCGTTTAACCAAGATCGCATCAAAGGTAATTTGGGTGTTGGTTATGCCAAACGTGGTGAAATTCAAGACAGTCGTGGCGATCGTATTGGACCTGAAGTTGCGCAAACAGATCGTCAAGATACCCAAACCCTTGATGTCAATGGACAACTCACTTGGGACATTTCAGATCAACAGCACTTAACTGTTGGCGCACAATATTATAATGATGAACAAGACAGTGATTATGGACCTGATTATGGTCAGGGTTTAGCTGTTTTATTTAGAGGGGCTACACCCAGTTTAAAAGCATTAAAAGGCTTACAACTTGAAGACCAACCTAGAACAAAACGCTGGTCAACACATGCTCAATATAACCATAATGATGTATTTGGGCAAAGTTTAACCTTGGAAGCTTATTACCGTAAAGAGCAGGCAAGATGGTTTCCAACCGCAGTAAATTTACTACATCCGGAATTACCTGACGGACGCATTCCTGTTGTAATGCAGTCCAATACCGATATTAATATTTGGGGATCACGTTTAGCCTTACAGAAAGATTTTAAAATTGCAGATCGGGCTTTAGGGCTAAGTTACGGTTTAGATTTTGAAAATGAGAAAAATGGTCAAGAAGGGCAAATGTATGATACCAATACCTTTATTGCAAGTAATGGTTTAAATCATAAAGCGACAAAAATCTATGCAATGGGACCAGATGTTCAAGTGGCAAAACTTGGTGCATTTGTTCAAGCGAATTATGCAGTTACGGATCGTATAAATATACAGGCAGGCGTGCGTCACGAACGAATTAATAGTGATGTCAGTGATTCTACCCCGTACCCTGAAAGTATTGTCGTGGACTTAATTCCTAGCTATACGGCGAAGAGTTTAAAAGGTGGTGAAGTAAAACATAATGCAACTTTATTTAATTTGGGTGGGGTTTATCACTTAAGCGATACGCAACAAGTTTTTGCTAATTTTTCTCAAGGCTTTAGTATTCCAGACGTACAACGGATGCTGCGTGATGTTCCAGCAAGTTTTGTAGTCACCAGTAATAATATTGATCCGGTTAAAGTGAATAACTATGAACTCGGCTGGCGTTTACAAGAGCAAAAGGGACTCAATCTAGGGCTGACTGCTTTTTATAATGATTCTGATAAATCTGTGAGGTTTAACGCTGCTCCAAATTTTAATATAGAAGTGATTGATACCGATGAACGCATATATGGTTTGGAAGCCAATGTAAAATATGCAATTTCAGATATGTGGAATATGGGAGGAACCATTGCTTATACACGAGGTCAATTTAAAAATATACTCGGTGATTGGCAAGAGCTTGATGCTGTACGGGTTGCACCACTGAAAGGCACGCTATTTTCAGAATGGCAATTTGCAGATGATATCAACTTGCGTGTACAAACTTTAGCGATTGGAGGTACAGATAAAGCCGCTAAAGACTATGTCAATCCATTAAATGACCGCAGTAGCCGAAAACCCGCAGAGATTAAGGGGTTTGCGATTATGGATGTGATCACCAGTGCAAAAGCAGGCCCAGGCAGATTAGGCTTTGGCGTTTATAATGTATGGAATACAGATTATAAATCAGTATTTAGCCAAGCAGTTGCACCAACCTATGGTGCTATTTCAAGTTTGGCTGCACAAGGTCGTACCTATGGTTTAAGTTATACACTGAAGTATTAATCAAGATAAAGCCTCTTTAAAATTTGAAAGAGGCTTTTTAATGAGCAATATCGAGTTTAGGTATAAGGATTAGTGCTTAATCCGATTCAATAAATTTTCCTAATCAGGCCAAGACTGATATTTTAGGAGATTCAAATGAATAAAAATAATTATATTTGGATGATGGCAACGCTGCTCAATGGGATCAGCTTATCCATGATTTTACCTTTACTTGCACCTCTTATTCGTCTATTAAAAATCTCAGAGCTTCAAGCTGGTTTGATGGTCTCTGCCAGCGCATTGCTAATGAGTCTAACTGCAATATGGATTTCTAAAAAAACCAAATTTCAAAATCATTATTATTTATTGAGTATCGGTTTTATTGGAATGAGCATAACTTGGGGACTATTTTCAGGGGTAATAAGTTATGGGCTACTGTATAGCATGCCAATTGGGCTACTTTTCGCTTTATTATTACTTACACGAAGCAGTATTGGCTTTTTTATGGCAATGCCGCAAATCGCATTACAAAGTTATGTGATGACGCGATATTTAGATGAAACAACACGTAGTCAGAAGATGGCAACCTTTGGTGCCTTAAACAGTGGAGGATTAATTTTAGGGCCATTTTTAACCACATTACTCATTATTTGGGGAATATTGATTCCTTTGTGGCTCGCCGTATTGCTTTTGGCTGTCATGAGTATGCTGATTGTAGGTTTATATCAACACAAAGTAGAAAATGCTCAGCAGCAACAAACAACAAGTCATGATCCAAATCATAGGGATTTAATCCATCAGTTAGCTGTAGAAGAGCATGTTCAAGATGCACTTTTACAAAAAGAGATTTCACAGCAAGATTCTAATCATTCGAAATTGGTATGTCTGAGTGAGGATGATCTAAAAAAATCAACGATTTGGTTGATCCTTGGATTTAGTTTATATATTGCGATTATTACCCTGAATTTAACTGCAGGTTTTTATATTCAAGATAAATTTCAATTCAACATTCAGCAAAGTGCCCTCTATTTTTCCCAATGCTTGTTGATTGTGGGGATTGTTTCGGTCTTGATGCAAATTGCGATTTCTAAATGGTTTAAATGGTCTTTAACACAGCTTTTAATGGTCGGATTAAGCACGATGTTGGTTGGGCTGATCTTGTCAATCTATACGCAGCAGATCGTGATTTTTCAGTTGGCTTATGTTTTTTATGGTATCGCTGTGGCATGTTTAATGCCTGCATTTACCACAGGTGCATCACAATCAGTTTCGATAAATTTGCAAACTAAAATTGCTGCTTTATGTACCATGGCACAAGCGCTCAGTTTGATTGTTGCGCCATTAATGAGCACAGGGCTGTACCAACTTAACATTATCTTCCCATATTATTTACTGGTTAGTATTTTCTTAATGCTATCTTTTTATTTTGTTGTTTTTAAATGGAATCAATAGAGGATGGTCATACCAGTGTCATGTTCTTTGATTAGTTTGCCTGCATTAAATCAAATATGACATTTCAATGATGAAACCATTTAAAATTAAACATTCGCTAATCATTTTTTTTGCTTCAGGACTATTTTTAACAGCCTGCAATAATGATCATGATGATAATTCAGCTGTTGTAGCGCCACCTAAAGCTGATGCATCCCTATATTTACAGACCAAACAACCGTATCAACCGCAACAGAAATTAAGCAGCTATGAAGCAATGCCTACAGGTTATCGCCCAGTTTTTACAGAATTAGTTGCTCGACATGGTTCACGAGGTCTATCAAGTATTAAATATGATTTAGCTTTATACAATATGTGGTTAAAAGCAAAACAGGAAAATGCTTTAACACCATTGGGTGAACAATTGGGTGCTGATTTAGAAGCAATGATGAAAGCCAATATTCTATTGGGTTATGGGGTGGAAGGTATACGCCAGTATGGCTATGGCAATGAAACTTCTGTGGGTATTAAAGAGCATCAGGGTATCGCAGATCGTTTATTACAACGCTTACCACAATTGTTTAATCAAGCCAGCCAACAGGGTAAATCTGTACAGATCGTCAGTTCGGGTGTGGATCGAGCGGTGGACAGTGCTAAATTTTTTACCAATGAATTATTGAAACAGCAACCAAGTTTAAAGACTGCAATTACACCAGCAAGCTATCAAAGTTTAAATAGTAACGCCGTACCAAGTATTGTCGATGGTGGGGTAAATCGCTTTCATCTGTATTTTCATAGTTTAAATGCACAAGACGATTTGACCAATGTTAAAACGGATTTAGATAAAACAGTCTATGCGGCTAGCTTAAAATATCAAGACTTTGAAGAGAATGATCCAGACTTAAAACAAAAAATAAAAACGTTGAGTGCAGATTCTAATGCGCAAAAAATCGCAACAGAAGTATTAAGCCCAATTTTTAAAACAGCGTTTATTCAAAAAATTGGTCAAACAGGCTATAGCTTTAGTAATTCAGGATCATTCACTGTAACAAGTCCTAAAGGTGAACAGATTACTGAAAAAGGAAAGGGGAAAAATACCATTGCCAGCGCAGTAGATGCTGCTGCTTATCTGTACGAGTTGTATTCAATCACTGGCGGAATGCAAGACGAGCTTGGTGCGACAAACTTTAAAAAATATATGCCAACTGAAGCGGCTAAGTTCTATGCGCAATATAACGATGCCAATGATTTCTATAGTAAGGGTCCAAGCTTTGATACAGGCAAAGCTGTGACAACAGATATTGCCAAGTCACTCAAGCAGGATTTATTTAAACAAGTTGATGATGTTATGAGCAACACACAAAAGAATGCTGCTGTATTAAGGTTTGCTCATGCTGAAATCATTATCCCTTTAGCCACCAGCTTAGAGTTAAAGGGGATGATGCAATCTGTGCCTTTGACGCAGACATTTAATTATTCAAATAGTGCATGGCGTGGCGAAGATATCTCACCGATGGCGGCAAACTTACAGTGGGATATTTATCAAAATTCGCAAGGGCAAACTTTGTTAAAAATGCTCTATAACGAAAAAGAGATTACTTTTAAAAAAGATTGTGATTATGCCCGCTATAAAGCAAATAGCTATTACTATGATTATTTAAAGTTGAAACAATGTTATAGTATTCAATAGATTGCTATAAAATTTGAGGGAGAACTGGTTTCTCCCTTTTAATCGGCTAATAAAAGGAACACTGTGAAATTCCAGCAACATACGATTCAAGCTGCTATTTTTGATATGGACGGTACGATGCTGGACACTGAAAGGCTTAGGTTTGATGTGTTAAAACAAGCGTCTTTGGAAGTCATCGGTGTTGAATTTGGTTTAGATTATTTGATGCAATGTTTAGGGCTCAATGCGTTAAACTCAGAACACTTAGCACAAAAATTCTATGGTCAAGATATCCCTTACCAACACATTCGGCAGCGTGCTGAACAAATTGAACTTGAGATGATTTTGTCGCAAGGCGTACCAGTGAAAGCTGGACTTTTAGAAATATTAGCTTATTTGCAATCTCAAAATATCCGATTGGCTGTCGCTACATCTAGTGCCCGAAAAATTGCTGAAAAATATTTAAAACTTGCAAAAATTGATCATTATTTTACCTTGTTGGTCTGTGGCGATGATGTGATACAAGGTAAACCACACCCAGAAATTTTTAACAAAGCCTGCACCTTATTAAATCTAAATCCGCAACACAGCTTGATGATTGAAGATTCTGAAAATGGGATTACTTCAGCACATTTGGCTGGGGGAGTAACGATTTTGATTGAGGATATTAAAGCGCCAAATCAGACCATGCTCGCGAGAGCAGATTACTACTTTGAATCTATGTTGGATTTTTATCAGTTGGTCATAAAATCTGACTGAATAAAATTCATTTTCAATTGAACAACACTCAGTCAATTCAAGATTTAAACATGATGATTACATGCTTTAATAGAAGCATTAAAATTAATGTGAATTTGATGTGTTTTTAGATTCTCAAAGTTTAACAACTCCAACTGAGACACATGATTATCCTGAGTGGCACAAAGGGAGAAAACACTACGCCTTATGGTACATTGAAATTCATCATCCTGAATTATTGGCTTATTTAAGCGATTTAACAGAAAAATTCTCAAACTATTTATTGCACCCCAATACACGGCAATTTCATATCACGTTGTATATTTGTGGTTTTCTAACAGAAGATAAAATGCAATTTGATGATGATTTTATTTATAGTAAATTTCAGCAACAACTTAAAATTTTGACTCAAAACCAGCCAAATAATTTTAAATTAACAACAGGGAAAATAAATAGTTTTAGCAGTGCTTTATTTATAGAAATTCATGATTATGAAAATAGCCTAAGCAATATTCGACAATTATTATCCTATCCAAGCCAAGAAATTGCTGCTTTAGATTATTGCCCGCATATCACCTTGGGTTTGTATTCAGCAGAATTTAAAGCCCAACAAATATTTAAAGCTATTGAAAAGATTGATCAAAAAAGTTTTGAAATTAGTATTGAGCAGCTTAATTTTGGTATATATCAGGCACAAGTCTTACAGGGGCCTTTAACCGCGTTACATCAGCTTATACTCAATCCGAAAAAAACAGATGGATCTTGGGAGTCAAATTTATGTTGCAATTAATCCTAGGTGGCGCGCGTTCAGGCAAAAGTAAATTAGCTGAACAAATCGCAAAAGACTCAAATCTAGAGGTCATTTATATTGCTACCGCCCAAGCGTGGGATGATGAAATGCGACAACGTATTTCACACCATCAGACACAACGACCTGATGGATGGCGGCTGATTGAAGAACCACTTTACCTAGCAGATTGTTTAAAACAAATAGATCAAGAAAAGCAGGTGATTTTGGTGGATTGCTTAACCTTATGGATAAGTAATTTATTGATGCATGAGAACTCAAATCTGCAGTGCATCGAATGTGAAAAATTGCTGAAAATTCTACCTACATTAAAGTCTAAAATTATTTTAGTCAGCAATGAAACAGGACTAGGTGTTATACCAATGGGTGAAATAACCCGAAAATTTGTTGATGAATCAGGACGTTTACATCAACTATTAGGTCAAATTGCTGATAAAGTAGTGTTTTGCGTCGCTGGTTTTCCGATGTTATTAAAAGGATAAATATTGTGATTTTTATCATATAAACTTGAGCATTTTAACGATTAACAATGAATTTTTAAAATACGAGATGGAGAGTAACAATGAATTGGTGGTTAGAAGCATGTAAAGTGCCAAACGCAGAAACAAAACAACAGGCTGAAGAACGTCAATTACAATTGACTAAGCCAACAGGCTCGCTGTCTGTTTTGGAAAATGTCGCCGTGCAATTGGCAGCTTTGCAAAGTAATTCAAAACCGAATGTAGATAAACCTTGGATCACGATTTTTGCAGGTGATCATGGGGTAATGGCTGAAAATATTTCAGCATATCCGCAAGCAGTAACGCGTCAAATGCTACAAAACTTTGCAACGGGTGGCGCGTGTATCAGTGTAATTGCTAAAGAATATGCTGCGACCTTACAAGTCATTGATTGTGGCACAGTGGGTGAGGCTTACCAATATCAAGGCGTTGAGCGTCATAGTATTGCTCAAGGGACTGCCAATTTTGCTCAACAAGTGGCAATGACTGAGCAACAATGCCAGCAAGCCATGGCGCTGGGGCGTGAGAGTGTAGAAAAAGCCATTGCACAGGGTGCTTCTATTTACATTGCTGGAGAAATGGGGATTGGAAATACCTGTTCCGCTTCTGCGATTGCATGTTTCTTATTAAATGAACCTGCTGAGCAACTGACAGGTGTAGGTACGGGGATTCGCGCTGATCAGTTGATTCATAAAAAAAATATCATTCAGCATTCACTTGAGTTACATAAAAATTATGTTGAAAATGATGCGTTTAAAGCTTTGTGTGCTGTAGGTGGCTTAGAAATTGCTGCAATGACAGGAGCTTATATTCGCTGTGCTCAACTTGGGATGCCTGTAATTGTCGATGGTTTTATTAGTTCTGTGGCGGCATTAGTCGCGGTACGACTCAATCCTGAAGTTCGACAATGGATGTTGTTCGGTCATCAGTCTGCTGAATATGGGCATCAACGCCTATTACAAGAATTGAATGCTGATCCATTATTAAAGCTTAATTTACGTTTGGGGGAAGGCAGTGGTGCGGGTGCTGCCTTGGGTGTGATCAAGTTGGCATGCAGTTTACATAACAACATGGCCACTTTTGCAGAAGCCGCGGTAATTGGCGAGAAAGTTTAAACTTATTCATAATTTAAAAAGAGCATATGCATGAAACTGAGGATTGATCTATTACGTCATGGGGAAACTACGCTGAATCATACTTTGCGTGGTTCGACTGATGATGAATTGACAGAATTGGGCTGGCAACAAATGCACCAGACCATTTCCTATGATCAATCCTCTGTGCAAACGCAATGGGATTTTATGTTTAGCTCGCCTTTAAAGCGCTGTTTCTCATTTGCACAGAAACTTTCTGAACAAGTTCAAATACCACTGATGCAAGATCACAGACTACAAGAAATTCATTTTGGTGATTGGGAAGGTATTTCAACACAGCAGATCTATGCAAAAACGCCTGAGTTATTAGAAAATTTTTGGCAATCTCCGACACACTTTACCCCGCCAAATGCTGAAAGATATTTAGATTTTCAGTATCGAATTAAGCAAGCATTACAAGCGATCAAAGAGCAGATGCTGGTTACACAAAGCCAAACAGCTTTGATTGTGACGCATGGCGGTGTGATCAAACTTTTAAAATGTATGGCGCTACAACAATCTCTTGATGATATTTTAAAAATGTCAGCAGAACTTGGGCAATTAAACCGCTTTATGTTGGACAGTGAAACCATGCAGTTAGAGTTATTGGAGGACAATAGATGACTCCATTTTTTATTGCATTGCAATTTTTAACGATTTTCCCTGTTTATTTAAAAAATATGCCTTCGCCAAAACAAAATGGTCAGTCACTGTTATTTTATCCAGTGATTGGGCTTTTGATTGGTTTGGTTCTGTTTGCTGTTGCCAGTTTTCTACATGTTTTGCCTGTAGTTTTACTCAGTACCATTATTCTGGTCATCTGGATTTTGCTCACGGGTGGCTTACATTTAGATGGTTTAGCGGATACTGCAGATGCTTGGGTCGGTGGCTTTGGTGATAAAGAAAATACCTTAAGAATTATGAAAGACCCAGCATGTGGACCGTTTGGTGTGCTGAGTTTAATTGTTATCTGTTTGATTAAATGGTCTGCACTGTATGTGTTATTACAGGAACAACACTATACTGCTTTGATTCTATTTCCTATTTTAGGGCGTTTAACACCATTATTTTTATTTCTGACCACTGAATATGTCCGTGAAAAGGGCTTAGGCTGGTCTATTGCCCAATATATTCCTAAAACTTGGGCAATGATCATTTTTGGTATCAGTTTATTGGGCGCAGGTTATTTTGTCTGGGTGGGTTTAGTGACCGCGACGATTTTTATTTTGACCTTGATTTATCTTCGCTATAAGTTTATTCAACGAATCGATGGCATTACGGGTGACACCATTGGTGCCAGTATAGAAATCGCAGAAACCGTCTGTTTACTCTGTTTTATCATTTGTGGTTTTTATATTTAATCAGATTAAGAAAAAACCGAAGTTTTTAAACTTCGGTTTTTAAATTGATCACTTATTTACGTTTATCTACTCATTATTTATCAGTAAACAATTGATAAGATTTTGATTTATATATATAAACTAATCAAGATTAGAATTTTTTCTCTACACTGAACAAGAAACTTGGAATAGCATCATTGACCCGAGCTTCATATAAAGCACCATCACTTTGATTATTTAAGCGCTCTTTATAATCTGTACTCAAAATATTACGAGCACTCAGTGTTGTTGCCCAGCCTTTAGGGAAGCGTTTTGTCGCACTAATATCAACATTTACACGTTTGTTGCTTGTACGATCATAGGGGAGATTGTCTAAAGCGCGGGTAAATTCTGGCGTGTAGCTTAGATTAATACTGCTTGCCAATTGCCAAGGCTGGTAATTGTATGAAACGCCTGTACTTGCTGTATAAGGGGCAACATCGCTGGCTAAACGTGTATTGTGGTCTGAGTCTTCGATTTTGGCGCGTACTGTCGATAATTGTCCATTCAGCATAAATGAATGACCATTATCAGTTTGTTTTAAGGCATAGCGACCAGAAACTTCGACACCATAGGTTGTTGCTTGATCTTGGTTATAGGGACGTTCAACAAAGCGTGTGCCTTCTTGACGAATCACTTTTTCGATATAGTCATCAATATTTCGATGAAAAGCCGTAATATTTACGCCACCTGCAGTAGTGTTATAGCCCAAAGTCGTTTCCAGTGCGGTGATCTTTTCAGGTCGAAGATTGGGATTACCACCACGGTCTGGGTTATTGATAGAGCCTGCATCAGCATCTGTTGAAATGGAAACAGTCGGCATGAGATTGTTACTATTTGGACTTTTAAAGGCGCGACTAATATTGGTTTGCAAAGACCATTGATCGCTAAAGTCAAAACGATGTGCAAGTACAGGGCTGAGGTTTTGATCACTATATTCAACCAAACCTGAACGCTCTAACCATTCCTGACGTGCACCCAAGGTAAGGGTTTGGTGTTTTGTAAACTTCCAACTGCTTTCTAAATAAAGTGCATAACGTTGCTCGTCTAATGTGTCAGCAATATTGCTTTCTAGCGCATTGGCACGCGCATCAAGTCCAAATTTTACTTGTTTGCTTTCATCAAACTTGCGTACCCCATCATAAGCTAAGCCGTATTCATTCACAGTTTCATCAATATAAGAACTGTATTGATTGGAACGAGTGGATTCAGTTTCATTTTGTTTTTCAATAGATAAGCGGACTTTGTCTGAGTCTCCTTTATCTTTACGCTCATAACGAGTATTTAAGCGAATACTGTCATTCTGATCATTTTGAACTTGATTACTGCTAGAGCCATCACTTTCATTCTTACGATAAAAAATTTCTGAAACCAGTTTTTGTTGATCATCAATTTGATATTCAATACGTGGTGCAAACATGGTATTTGTACGATTGGTACTGCGTATTTGTTGGCGTGTACCATTTATATTTTCAATTTCTGTGCTTGATTTACTGTCATTCCACATTTGATTGGCTGAAACACTATAAATCCATGCACCATCACGCCCATCTGCTTGTACACTGATATTTTTACGCTGTTCTTCTTTTTGATCCGATTGGGTGATGCCATATCCCAATTTCACATTGCCACTGATTCGAGCATCGTCTAAGGGTTCTTTTAAAATGATATTGATCACTGCAGAAGATGCAACTGAGGCTTGAGCTACATTAGGTTGTTTGGTGATTTCAATTCGTTCAATCATTTCAGGTGTAATCGAGTCAACAATAGACATACCACCGCGTGGTCCGCCTTGCACAGCTTCACCATTAATCAAAAATACTGGTGCGCCACCACCACGAAAACGCATGCTGCCAGAACCGCTTGATCCACGTGGTCCTTGTCCTGGTGTTGGCATTTGAAAACCTGCTGCACGTCTTAAAGCATCATTGATCGATTGATCGCCGAATTGCAGCATTTCTTCACGTGTCACAATGGTTTTAGCGACCGCACTGATATCAGGATCTTTAGCAGGCGTTTGTTCCGCTGCAAAAACTAAGGTTTTTAATTGTTTTGGTGATTCATTTTGTTTAAGTTGAGTCGCTTCAGTAGTTTTATTTGTAGCTGTCGTTTCATCATTTGCAAGGCTTGCAGAGGTGATGGCGAATATAGCAAGGCTTAAAGTACTCAATGTACCCCAGTAAAGTTTTGTACGGTGCATGTTGCATCGTTCCATTTATGTAATTTCGCGTAAGATTAGCGCACAATTATGTAGAAATTTTGAGGAAAAGGGCATGGATAAAAAAAATTTAATGCTGAATTTATTTTATTTAAATCAAAAAAAAGCCTAATGAGTGAAGCATTAGGCTGATGAAATTTCTAAAAATATAAACTGAAAAATAGAACAGAGGATTACCACATCAAGTCATCTGGAATAACATAAGCAGCATAAGGATCTTCCTCATCTGTCACTTGTTCATTCTTCTCAGAATTATTGACAATAATAAATCCAGTCATTTTTTCATTGATACGTTCACCCAAAGCTTTGGGTAAAATTGCGTAAGCATCATTATTGTCATGTGCGATCACCAAACTGCCTGAAACTAGGGCATTATAAACTTGCTGATTGATATAGATTTTCTTAACCGAACCATCGATAAACTGATAGACCGCATCGCCATCTGTATCTGTGATTTTATGTTGACCAATCATTTGGATAATTGAAGCTTTTAAGGCTTTTTCATCTAAAATGCGTTGTTTCTCTTGATTCAGCGCTTGGTCTTTACTGATTTTCTCTTGTTTGTCTTGTTCAATTTTAGCTTTAAGCTCAGCTTCATTACTCTGACCTGTACGTTGCTCATGCTGTGCCTGCTTTGACAATTTCTTTGCTTTTTTATTATCCACTAAGCCAGCTTTGAGTAACTGTGCTTGCAATGCGTTTTTGACCATAACAATAACCAACCATTAAATGTGTTTCGAACCATGCCGAAAATAAATAAACCAATACGTTAAGCTGAGTATTAAACTTAATCCAGCAGGGATAAGGAATGAATTTAATTGTAAATAAGGATACACGATACTGGCAATCAGCCCACCCAGAATAAATCCGCAAAGAATCAAAAAATGTAATGTGACACGGCGCTTTTCAATACCGAGTCCCCGAAAAAGATAGCCTAAAGCCAAACCAAGATCGGTTAAAACCCCTGAAAGATGTGTAGTGCGGATAATTGTGCCTTTATAGTGGCTGACCATGGCATTTTGCATTCCCATTGCGGTACTTGCCCAGAGTAAAGCATATTTTGGATAATAAGGAATAAATAACCAGCAAAGCAAAATAAACACACTCACAAGGCTGAGTGGAACACCATATCTACGACCCAGTTTAAAATTGCTATTGCCTAAAATAAAGCCACTATAACTTGATCCAATCACATAGTTGAGCATGACTAAGAAAAGGTAAAGTACATGATCATATTGTTGATGAATCAATGCTTGCGCAAATAAACTGGCATTGCCCGTCATATGAGAGATGGATTGATGAAGGACGGTAATCAAACCAAGCACATTAATTATGCCTGCATTGACTGCAAGCATAAATGCACCTAGTTGAATCCAAACGGGCAAATACTGTAGAGGCATAATTCCTTCTTTTTATTCATATACCTTGTATATTACTTTTTAGAAAGATCAACTGCTGCTGTAAATAAGACATCAGTCGAGGAATTCAATGCTGTTTCTGTTGAGTCTTGAAGCACACTAATCACCATACCAATTGCAATCACTTGCATTGAGATTTCTGAAGGAATACCAAATAAACCACAAGCCACAGGAATTAACAACAGAGAACCACCAGCAACACCAGACGCACCACAAGCTGTTACCACAGAAACCACAGATAAGATCACCATAGTGACGATATCAACTTGAATACCAAGTGTATGCACAGCAGCAAGGGTGAGTACGGTAATTGTTACCGCTGCACCTGCCATGTTAATTGTTGCACCTAATGGGATTGCAACGTTAGCAGTGGTGTCATTTACCCCTAAGCGTTTTGCCAAGTCTAGGTTTACTGGAATATTTGCCGCAGAACTACGGGTAAAGAATGCAGTGATTCCACTTTCTCTTAAGCATTTTAAAACCAATGGATATGGGTTTTTACGCATCACAAAACCAACAATCAATGGATTGATGACGAGGGCTACAAAAAGCATAGTACCAATAAGTACAGCAATTAACTGGGCGTAGTTTTTTAAGGTTTCTAAACCTGCTTGTGCAAATGTAGCAACAACTAAGCCAAAGATCCCTACAGGAGCAAATGCAATCACTACACGAATGATGGCATTAATTGCATCCGCAACATCTGTAATCACTTGTTGAGTGGTTTCTGAACCGTGACGAAGTGCTGCACCTAAGCCTACAGCCCAAGCTAAAATGCCAATGAAATTCGCTTCATGTAAGGCTGTTATTGGATTGGTAATAAAACTGAGGAGTAGATTTTTTAATACTTCTGCTACGCTACCCGGTGGCTGTAAAGTCACTTCGCTTGCATGTGCAAAAACCAAAGTACTTGGAAACATTGTGCTTATCGTAATTGCACTAATAGCAGCCAGTAACATTCCAATTGCATATAATCCAAGAATTGGTTTTAAGTTGCTCGCGCCTTCACCAACTTTAAAGTTAGCAATAGATGAGAGAACCAAGACAAATACAAGAATTGGTGCAATGGATTTTAATGCTTTAATAAAAAGCTCGCCTAAAATAATGAAATATTGGGCTGAATTGGGGAATAGATACGCAACTATAAAACCAAGAATAATGGCAATAAGAATACGAGTAACTAAACTTAAACGTGCTAGGACAGCAAACATGTTGAACCTTTATGCCTAAACTGGTCTAAAATCGATGAACAAGCCGCGTATTCTATACCTAAAAGCGAAAACTTAAATAATACAATTTCGCCATAAAAATTAAGATATTAAAAAATATATAGCTTTTTCATCAATCATAATAAAAAATGTTGATAATTTAAACGATTATTTAACTAAAAGTTTGGGCATCCAATTGATGCATGGCTTGGTAATGCGTTAAATAAATATTTCCACTGAGCTGCCGAATTAAATTGGACTGTTTTAAACGATCCATGACTGGACCTTTGACTTCCGTGAGATGCATTTGAATTTTTAATTTATTTAAATCGCTGTTGATTTCTTCCAAAGTTTCTAAAGCACTTGCATCTATATTACTAATACTTGAGCAATTGATCACCACATGATGTAGCTCTGGATGTTTGCTGACTTCTAAAATGATAAATTCTTTTAAAGTATTGGCATTTAAAAAACTTAGATTTTCATCAATACGAATAGACACAATATTGGTACTCGTCAAAACATCATGTCTTGAAATATTACGAAAATGTTGCGTGCCTTCAACTAAGCCAATGACGGCAATATGCGGACGGCTAATACGCCATAACAGCAATAAAAATGTAGAAACAATACCAATAATCAAACCTGTTGAAATATCGATACACAACACCCCAAAGAATGTAACCCACATCGCAATCCCATCCGCTTTGGAATAACGCCATGTTTCGATGAAGGGTTTAAAATCAACCAATTTCCAAATGGATACCATAATGGTGACAGCGAGAATCGCCAAAGGAAGTTGTTTAAATAAACCGGTAAAATATAAACTCACAATCACGATAAAAATTGAAGATAAAACACCAGCCATAGGCGTTTTTGCGCCTGCATCTGCATTGACCACTGTACGTGATAAACTGCCAGTCACAGGAAATGCTGACGTGACACCTGCACTAAAGTTGGCTAAACCCAGTGCAATCAGCTCTTGATTACTATTGAGCTCACTACGTTGTTGAAATGCTGTGGTCTGTGCAATAGAAATAGATTCAACAAAACTCACCATGGTAATCATGGCTGCACCGGGTAAAAGCTGGATCACTAAATCCCAACGCCAGTAAGGCATGGCAATTGGTGGAAATCCCGGAGGAATCTCACCTACGGTTTTGATACCAAATTGGTCTATATGCAGGAAATGTATTAACCCAATCGAAATAAACACCAGAACCAAGGGCAGTGCTTTCACCCAGAATTGAAGAGAATGTGCAAAAGATTGGCATAACTTAGATTTAAAAAAAACCGGGATGTAAATCAAAAACAGAATGGCACAGACACCAAAAATCAAAGTCTCAATACTGGTAAAGCTAATGTATAGCCATAGGCTTTGAATAAACTCGATAATATTGCCAGATTTTAAGGGTACATCGAGCATAAACTTAACTTGGCTGAGTGCAATCAATACTGCGGATGCGATGATAAAACTCTTAATCACAGGATGGCTGATTAAACGGATTAAAAAGCCGAATCTAAAAATTCCCAGTAAACTTGAAAGTATGCCAACGAGAAGTGCCAATAAACATGCGGCTTGAATATATACAGGTGAACCCACCTCATAGAGCGGTTCAAGCGTAGCAAAGGTCATCATGGAAATCAGCGCAACAGGACCAATAGAAAGTGTTGGGCTGCCACCAACAATGGCATAGATGATCATGGGTAAAATACTGGCATATAAGCCTGTCACTGGAGGCAACCCAGCAACCATGGCATAAGCCATACCTTGTGGTACAAGCATTGCAATGACGATTAAAGCAGCAAGTAGATCAGCCCTAAATTTAGGGACATTATAGTCTTGCAGCCATTGCCATGCAGGGAGTATTTTACTGAGTTGAACTTTTGGGGCAGCCATTGGAACTTCATTAGCATATTTTCATATATATTATGCAGAAAAAATGCTAAGAAAAATAGCGACAGCTAACTTATATAATGAATTGTTTGTTTTTATTTTAAATTTATCTAGATGCTAAGATGTGTATTAAACCTGTGGGCAATACAAATCATATAAGGTTGTTAATACCACCATCAGTTTTTGATCTTTAATAGAATAATAAATTTGCTTCCCATCACGACGTGTTGAAACAACATCACTTTTACGTAACATCATCAATTGTTGAGAAAGCGTCGGTTGATTAATCTGAGTTTTTTCTTCTATTTGCGAAACATTTAACTCTTCTTGAGCAAGATGGCATAAAATTAGTAAGCGATCTGTATTGGCTAAAGATTTTAAAATAGTCACGACTGATGCAGCTGATTCACGCATTACATCAATTTCAAGATCACTAGACATCGGTAGATTCCATCCATTATTTAGCACAGTATAACTGTGTCAGGGCTTGTCGTATGGCTTTTAGCATATGTTTTTTGATGAATTTCTAAATCAATTTTGTGAATATATCTTCACATTCTGTTTTAACTTTCTACAGAAATAGATTTCCTCTGCTTACAGTTGAATAAATAGACAAAAATAAGTGATATGTTAAGATGTAACTACAGCTAAAAATCAAGCTGAGGATATTTGACATGACGACATTTACAGCAATGAAGACGACATTACGTGAGGAAGCAACAATTCCAGTGCTTGCTATAAATGCGTTTAGTGCGGCATTTAATCATGCAAGTCAGTCAAACGCTACAATCACTTATGTAAAAGATCAACAGCTGGTACAACAACACAATGGTGTGATCAAAGTTGTTGAAGATTTATCTTCTGCCTATGTGGTTCCCAAGCTTAAACACAGTGTGTTAAAACGTAAAAAGAAACAAGAGGTGATGGCATAACTTTATATGCGACAGCCGAGAATAAGAATGTTTGCTGGTCCAAATGGATCAGGTAAAAGCACAATTAAAGACTATTTAGCGCCCCATCAGATTGGGGCATATTTAAATGCAGATGAGCTTGAGAAACAATTATCTGCGACTCAAAGTTTGTGCTTAGATGATTATCATCATGATTTATCAAACGTAGCGCTACTCAAATTTTTAAAACAAAAAAAGCGTAAAAAGAATGAGCAAGTTGTTCCGCTATTATCGTTAAAACCACAAATTGTTGATGGACTCATTGTATTTGACCGAGATGAAATCGACTCCTATCTTTGCGCACGCATTATCGATTTTATTCGGATGGAATTTTTAAGGTTAAAAATAAGTTTCACTTTTGAAACTGTTATGTCGCATATCAGCAAAGTTGAGTTTCTACGTGAAGCACAGAAACAAGGCTTCAAAACGTATCTGTACTATGTGGCAACTGTTGACCCAAAAATTAATATTGGACGTGTGCAATATCGGGTCGCTACAGGTGGCCATGCTGTACCTGTGCAGAAAATCTGTGAGCGCTATTATCGCAGTTTAGATTTATTGATGCTGGCAATTGAAGCTTCAGATCGTGCATATATTTTTGATAATTCAAGTCACGGTGAAAAAGCAGCTTTTATTGCAGAGATCGAAAAGGCTGAAGTGCTAAAACTAAATCCTGTTGTAGAGTATTTCCCTAAATGGTTTGTAGACAAAGTATTGAATGAATTTAATTAATCTGATGATTAGATCTGTTTTATAAAGCAAAAAAAGATCATGTTGAGTTAAATATATTGGTATTGAAAGTTCCTTCTTACTTTGGAGTAAGGCTAGCATGAAGGGGATTTTATGTTGATTTATCGTTTTAAAAAGGACTGATGAAAGAAGTCTATTGGCAAAGCATTAAAAATTAAAATAAATTATAAGTTTTTGATTATTATTCATAAATATGATTAAAGCCATTTAGTGATTTAAATCAAAACTAAAAAATAAGCTGTGCAATTCTCTAGCAAAGCATATAGGTATTATATTTGCAGTTATGCCTTTGATTTGCATATTTCTATATATCATTATCTGAAGATGAGGTTGATTAATTTAAATAATTATATATTATAAAAACATATATTGTATGGGTTTAAAGCAATGCATGATTTTATACTCGCCTTTTTGGGTGGAGTTCTACTTGGGCTGGCTGTAGTTGGCTACTTATTTGTAAATGGTCGTGTTGCTGGGGTAAGTGGTCTAATTGCACAAGTCCTCAATCCACACAGAATTTTTAAAACACCTGCTTTGTGGTTTTTATTGGGCTTATTCAGCACACCATTTATCTATGGACAGATTTTTAATCCTGAAATTGTGATGCTAACGACAAGCCCAATTTTACTTGTCATCGCAGGTCTATTGGTTGGCTTTGGTACACGATTAGGATCAGGCTGTACCAGTGGTCATGGAATTTGTGGGATAAGTCGTTTGTCTAAACGCTCAATTGTTGCGACTTGTACCTTTATGCTGGCTGGATTTATCACTGTGTCTGTGATGCGCCATATGATTGGAGCTTAATCATGAAAAATATCTTTGCATTCATCTTTGGCGGGCTATTTTCTGTAGGTTTAATGCTTTCGGGGATGTCGAATCCAGCAAAAGTCATCGGTTTCTTAGATATATTCGGGCAGTGGGATCCAAGTCTGGCTTTTGTGATGATCGGCGCAATTGTAGTTGCATTTATTCCTTTTCAAAAAGCGATACGTAATCCTGTGACTGTGTTTAATGAAGTGATCGAATTACCAAAAAATATCCAACTCGATACAAAGTTAGTTGCAGGCGCTTTCATTTTTGGTATAGGTTGGGGAATTGCTGGAATTTGTCCAGCACCAGCATTTACATTGATTGGTTTAGGTCATTATCAAGCACTATATTTTATTGTTGCCATGCTGTTTGGCGTATTGATTCATCGCAAAGTGACAGGAGCATAATTTTTTATGAATCCATTTGTACAAGATTTTTTTGATGAAGCCAGTAATACCTTTAGTTATGTAGCGGTTGATCCTGCTACTCAATATTGTGCCATTATTGACAGTGTATTGGATTATGATGCGGCATCTGCAACAACATCGACAACACATGCAGACCATATTATTCAGTATATTCAAACGCATCATCTTACAGTGCAGTGGATTCTTGAAACACATGTACATGCAGATCATTTAACAGCTTCGCAATATTTAAAAGCACAGTTAGGCGGTCAAATCGCCATGAGTGAAAAAATTGTGACTGTTCAAGATATTTTTAGTCAAATTTATCATCTTGATTATGAGGCTTTAAAAGCACAGCATTCATTTGATTATTTATTTAAAGATCATGAAATTTTTAAAATTGGCGAGTTAGAGGCATATAATCTCCCTACACCTGGTCATACTCCCGCTTGTTTGACCTATGTGATTGGTGATGCAGCCTTTGTTGGTGATACTTTGTTTATGCCTGATTATGGCACAGCGCGTTGTGATTTTCCAAAGGGTAGTGCGGCACAACTTTATGATTCTGTAATGAAAATTTTTAACTTACCCGAGCATACTCGGCTGTATTTATGCCATGATTACCTGTCAGAATCACGCCAAGATTTTCATTGTCAAACAGACATCAATACCCAACGTAAAGAAAACATCCACATCCATACAGGAGTGACTAAACAAGCCTTTATTGCTCTGCGAGAACAACGTGATGCTACATTGTCTATGCCAAAACTAATCCTTCCAGCCATTCAAATCAATATGAATGCTGGTAAATTTCCTGAGCCTGAAACGAATGGTGTTCGTTATTTAAAATTACCTTTAAATTATTTTAGGTAAATTGTTTAAATTAAAATATATTTATTAAATGATAATGATTTGAATTTTTATTCAATAATTTTTAGATTTAATAATCATGATTGTTTATTTAGTTTTTTAAAATAATTTTCTTTAATATGCTTGAAAATTACGCAATGATTGATTTTTTTATGAATATTGTTAAGATTATTATAAATAAGTGCAGAACTCGATGAGGGAATTGAGTTTCTCTAAAAAAACCAAAAGAGGGAGCAGGGTTGCTGATATTACAAAAGATAAAATTTATTTATCAAGTTGATATTTAAGGATAATTTAAACAAACATAGGTTTGTCATAAATTTGAAACATACTTGAGAACTTAAAAGAATAGATTTTATAAACGTTATTGTATACAATTTAAACTTATTGGTTAAAGTGTGACTTATATCACATGGTTTTTTTAAAAAAATAACGACTCGACACTTGGGTTAAACAAGAATCTGTGGTTATTTAAAATACATATAAGTTTGAACGATGGTTTATCTTAATTTTTGTGTTGATAGATAGGATTAATTTATGGCAGGCATTTATTTACCTTTGCATTCGAGTTTGAATCAGGTGGGTTCATTTCCAAAGCCTATAACTTCTCGATCTGCACAAATTTTGAATGAAGTCAAAGAAGCTTTAGATCTAATACCACACCTTATTTGGGTGACAAAATTGGGGATTGGCTATTGTAATACCCCATTAAAAGAATTTATTGGTGTAGATACACATAATATTTGTGATTCCGATTGGATCAAATGCTTACATCCTGATGATGCAGAACATATCTATAATATTTGGATAACCGCGCAAAAAACTGGTCAACGTTTTGAAAAAGAATGTCGTATTCGCCATGTGAACGGCGATTATCAATGGTTTTTACTGATTGCTCAAAGTACGGTTTATAAACAACAGTTTTATGATTGGACCATAACCTGTACCAATATCCATGATCGTGCAACGTTATTACGCGAAACCAGCGAGTCGTTAAAAGCCAATACAGACATGCTTGATGTAAGTGTCGACTGTATCAAAATTATTACACCAGATGGTTATGTGTCACATATGAATAAATCTGGCTGTATTGCACTGCTTGGACAAGAAAAAGTAAAAACTTTTGGTATGGAATGGCTCGGACTATTGCCACCAGAAGTTCGTGAGCAGGGTAAAAAAGCCATTAAAGAAGCGGCAAAAGGGAAAAATGCTAGATTTGCAGGTAAAAGTGTCTTTGGAAATCTAACCATGTATTGGGACAATATCTTAACCCCAGTTGTCAATGAAAATGGTCAAACCACCAGTATTTTATGTGTTTCACGAGATATAACCAAACAACGTATTGCCGAAGAAAAACTCAGAGTGATCTGTGAATTTGATGAAATGACGAGTTTGATGAATCGTCGTGCATTTAAAAGAAGGCTAAAGGCATCAATCTCTAAAGCCAGAGAAAATCGAAGCAAAATTGGATTATTATTGATTGATTTAGATCATTTTAAACATATTAATGACACATTGGGTCATTCTGCTGGTGATCATTTACTTAAGGTTTTATCTAAACGTCTTGCGCATTGTTTAGATGAAAATGCCTATATCTCAAGACTCGGGGGTGATGAGTTTGCGGTGGTGATTGACCATGTGGAAAGTCATGCACAGATTGAGGCTGTTTCTAAAAAATTATTACAACAACTCGATGCGCCTATTACTTATAGCGGTAAATTGTTGAATGGTGGTATGAGTATCGGCGGTTCAATTTATCCGCACGATGCCAAAGATGGCTCAGGATTGTTGAAATGTGCAGATGCTGCTTTAAATGACCTTAAAGAACGGGGTCGTGGTGGTATTCGTATGTTTGGTGTAGACATGTTTGAAATTGCCCAAAGTAAAGCCAAGCAATTAAATACAGCGCGCCAAATTATCCGTAACAATCAAATTGAACCATTTTACCAACCTAAAGTGAAACTGGATGATTGCTCAATTATTGGTTTTGAAGCATTACTCAGATGGCGAGATGTAGAGGGCAATGTTTATTTACCTGCGACTGTTGCTGAAGCATTTAATGATTTTGAGTTAGCGACCAAAATCAGTGAAACCATGCACGATAAAATATTTACAGATATTTCTCATTGGATCAAGCAAGGCTTTAACGTTGTACCGATTTCAATCAATGCTTCACCTGTAGAGTTTATGCGGGATAATTATGCCGAAATTTTATTAAAGCGCTTAACCCAGTATGCCATTCCACATCATCTTGTTGAAGTCGAAATTACTGAACATGTTTTGGCTGATCGTGGCTATGAATACGTCATTCGCGCGTTAAAAAAACTTAAACAAGAAGGCGTGCGGATTGCCTTAGATGACTTTGGAACTGGGCATTCATCGATGACGCATATTCGTGATTACCCTGTAGATAGTTTAAAAATTGACTATAACTTTGTAAATCGTATGCATGAAGAAAAGTCAATTAAAGCGATCGTGGAAGGGATTGCAAAATTAGGTCCAATCCTTTCTTTAGATATTATTGCAGAAGGGATTGAAACGATTCAGCAGCTTGAAAATTTAAGAGCCGTGGGCTGTAAATTTGGCCAAGGTTTCTTATTTAGCCAAGCAATTTGTGCTGAACAAGTGCAAGAAATGTTGCAGTGATGGGCTTTGGATTAACAACAATGATTGGGTTAAATTGTGCCTTAACTCAATCATTTTTATTCCATACATAAAATATAGAAAAACTTTAAAAAAGGGCTTGAAAAGTCTACAGACTACAGGTATTGTAAATTCAATATAGATTTTTATGAACGACATAAAGATGAAAAAGCAACCTGTAATCGCTACTTCTTATTATTTCTGGCAATTCTTTAGATAATTGCCTGAAGTCGTTCGGGCAATGAATTGGTTGCCCATCAAAGTTAATACCTGATCGGCAACACCGATCAGGTTTTTTTATATCTGAATGTTAAAAATATTTTGAATCAATTAAGTGTAAAGATTTTGGAGAATGTCATGATGAAATTTAACTACGTATACTTTAGCAACTTTTATTGGACTTACTTTGGTCAAGTGAAAAACCTGATCGCCCATTTGAATAGATCCCATACGCTCAAATAAAAGTTCGGACTTTAGAGAGTCCAAAGGAATACATCATGAATGTACTAAATATTGCTTTACAACAAAATCAAACCATAGAAACTCAGCTCAGTTTGCCTTATGAGTTAAAAGAAAAATTTGCATTAAAACATAAGCTCGCTTTACAAATCGCCGAGCAACGCCAAACAATTGAAAATATCCTCGATGGTACCGATGACCGTTTATTGGTGATTACTGGCCCATGTTCTATTCATGATGAAAAATCCGCATTGGAATACGCAGATCGCTTAATACAATTACAAGAAAAAGTGTCAGATCAGATCTTTCTAGTGATGCGTGCATATATTGAAAAGCCACGTACAACAGTGGGCTGGAAAGGGTTTTTATACGATCCAAATTTAGATGGATCTGCCAATATGCAATTGGGTTTAGAAAAATCACGTCAATTGTATTTACAAATTATTGAAAAAGGCTTGCCGATCGCCAGCGAAATTTTAAGTCCTATGGCAACTGCATATTTTGATGATTTATTGGCTTGGGGTGCAATTGGTGCACGGACCAGTGAATCACAAATTCATCGTGAAATTTCAAGTCATATGCCTTTCAGTATTGGCTTTAAAAATGGTACAGATGGCTCGATTCAAATTGCTTTAGATGCAATTCAATCTGCAAGTCATCCTCATCAGTTTCTTGCCATGGGTCAAAAGGGATTGCCTTGTATTGTCCATAGTCATGGTAATCCTTTAGCACACATCATTTTACGTGGTTCAAATAAGGGCACAAACTATGATGCAGAATCGATCCAACAGATCCGCCAGCAGCATCAAGGGAAATTACCCGCATTGCTGATTGATTGTAGTCACGGTAACAGCAGTAAAGATCCTTTAAAGCAACCGTTGGTTTTACAGCAAATTATTGAAGAAAGACATGTAACCCAAGTACGTGGTGTAATGCTAGAAAGTCATTTGGTGGATGGTAATCAAAAAATCTCTTGTGATATGACTTATGGTCAATCTGTTACAGACGGTTGTTTGGGTTGGAATAAGACGGAGCAATTGTTGTTGGATGTTGCAGAGCAGCTTTCGAAACAGGATTTGTTGCAGACGGCGTGATATAGTTTATTTAATGACATAAACAAAAAGATCAGACTCATCTGATCTTTTTGTGTTTAAGCATTAGGATTTTAAAACTTAAAGCCCAGCTTCATATTCGCTATTGCTGAGCAGCTTTTCAACATCTGCAATATTGTCTGGTTTAATCTTATAAATCCAGCCTTTGCCATAGGGGTCGTCATTCACAAAATCAGGATCATCTTCAAGGGTGGTATTCACTTCCACAACTTCACCAGAAACAGGTGCATGAATATCAGACGCTGTTTTAACGGATTCAACTACACCAGCCTGAGCGCCAGCAACCACATGGCTACCTACTTCAGGCGCTTCAACGTAGACTAAGTCGCCTAAAGCATCTTGAGCATGGTCAGAAATACCAGTAATCACAAGATCACCTTCAATTTTTACCCATTCATGTGTTGCTGCATATTTCAAATCTGAAGGATGATTCATAATGACTCCATTAATCAATTTATTTTTGGCACGAGTTATACAGGTTTTTTAATCAAAACAGAAAGCAGAGATACTGATAAACTTATTCATCGAAACAAATAATCGTGATAAATCACATTATAAGTATGGGTCTTTGCGCCAACTACTTGGGCTACGACCGCTCCAGCGTTTAAATGCACGACTAAAGTTTGCAACATCACTATAACCGAGTTCATCTGCAATTTGTTCCAGTGTATAGTCAGTACGGGAAAGTAACGATGTGGCATGGCGATAACGTACTTCATCTACCAGTGTAGAGAAAGAAGTACCTTCGGCAGCCAACTGACGCTTTAATGTACGGTCTGACATATGCAGACGATCTGCGACATTTTCAATACTTAAATAATGCTGTTCCGAATGAGTCAAGATATCACGTACACGCATCGCCAAGCGGCGTCTTTCACCCAAAGCTGAAAGTTCTGCTTCACATTGATTAATCGCAATTTGACTGGCAATCGGGTCAGCATTGACCATTTTTAAGCCCAAGTAGGATTTGTCAAAACTTGCAATGAGATGTGGCTGTTCAAAATGCATATTGTATTGCTTTGCCAGTTTCTCGATGTATTTGTCAAAACCATCAGGCTTGGGAAAATCAAAGTCGATATCGCCATGCAAATAATCAATACCAGTCAAAGCTTTTGCCATGGTCATAATACCAAAGGTTAGCCCCATCACAATTTCTGTGCGCAAAGGTTCGATTTCGATATCACATTGCAATTGAAGTGTGGCTTTTTCACCAAAAGTAGAAAAATACAATTGTAGAAAGGGCATACGCAACTGGATAAAGCGGTTGGCTAAGACAAGCGCATCGGTAATATCGTGTGCTGTCATGATGGCATAACCAATAAAGCCATGGATTGAAATACGCATTTGTGTACCAAGATGAAAGCCTAAGGTGCTTTCACCTGTAAGTTTTAATGCGTGTTTAATCAATTCATTGGCAAGTGGTGTCGGAATCCGACACTCAGGATCTGCTAACTGTTCGCTGGTAAAATTAAAGGGTGCGAACAGTGTTTCTGCGCTATATCCCCAACGAGAAACAATATCTAATAATAATAGTCCATAAACACCAGGAATTCCCTGATCTTGGCGAGCTGAGACTGTTTTCATGTGCTTTCCATTGCTCTGAACATTGTTTTTACTTGTTTAATCATATTGTCATGATATGGAAAAACCCTTAAATATTGTAAGACAAATTTAGGATTAATGTGCATCAAAATTGCGTTTAAATACCACAATTTTAGTGGTTGAAATTAGCAATACATCATCATCTTGATTTTTTGCTTGTGTTACATAGGTCACAATTGCGCGATCATTTTTTGTTTTAGACGGCTGGATAGATACAATTTCGACATCAACATGTATTTTATCGCCCACACGCGTGGGTTTTGGCCATCTTAAACTTGATTCTGAACCAATTAAGCCATAAGCAACAGGGAAGCATTCTGTCCAAAGACGCATGGTGACGGCAGACGTATGCCATCCACTTGCAGCAAGTCCTTTAAAAATCGGGTGATCTTTGGCTTTTTCAGCATCAGTATGGAAAACTTGCGGATCATACTTATGTGCAAACTCTAAAACCTCATCTAAAGTCATTTCGTACTCACGACTTTTAAAATGATCACCAATATTTAAATCTTCCAAATACAACATTGTTTATACATTCCCTTAATTTCACACAATACTCATAAATGATGATGTTCTACGCATAAAAATTAAATTATCTAAACTTTTTCATTGTAAATCACCATTAAGCAATTTCAATGACTGTTTTGCCAATCATCCATTTTTTTAAGTCGTATTGAAATATCACTCAAAATATCGAGTGATTTAGACCATAATAACATTGTGTAATGTCCTGAAAGTAATGAAAATACGACCAAAGTGAATTGAGCAAGCTTATTGCGCGTTAAAGCAATGTTTTAAGCATCCAAACTTCACAAACATGACTATGACCAGTATTACCTTTAGGTTGTGATAAATGCTCAAAGCCTAACTTCTCATAGAGTTTAATGGCTTGCCAGAGATCTTGAGTGGTTTCTAAATAACAAGACTGAAAGCCTTGTTGTTGTGCAAATTCAAAACACTTTTCTAAAATTTTCTTAGCAAATCCTAAACCACGAAGTTCAGGCAAAAAATACATCTTTTGAATCTCTAAAACAGTTGCATCACCTTGTAATGGTGAAAGACCTCCGCCACCAACAACGCGACCATTTGCATCCTCAATAATCCAATATTGGGCATTGGGTTGAGCATATACCTGATATAAATCATCCAAGATCGGGTCGGCTACAGCAAAGCCTGATTCAGGTGCTAAGCCAAATTCTTTAGATACTTCACGAATAACTTGTGCGATCGACGGATTATCTTGTATTTGTATCGTTCTAATTTGGTACATAAGTAAATGAAAATAAAAAAGGTAGAATTTTTATAACAAAAATTCTACCTTTTGTGATCAGTTAAAAATTCAACTGATCAAAACTTTAGCACTTGAATAGTGATAAATATGTAAATTTACAGGTTTTGCTGCAACACTATTTTAATTCACTTGAAGATTTACCCAATTCTCGACGGGCAATAATCAGCTGTTGAATCTGTTGCGTTCCCTCAAAAATATCTAGAATTTTTGAATCACGCGCCCATTTTTCTAACAATTCATCTTCGTTATAACCCACACTGGCAGCCAGCTCTACACATTTTAAAGTAATTTCATTACAAATACGCCCAGCTTTAGCTTTAGCGATAGAAGCTTCGCGAGAGTTTGGTTTTTTGTTATCTGCCATCCATGTGGCTTTTATGGTGAGTAAGCGTGCAGCTTCCCATTCTGCTTCCATCCGATAGATTTGTGCAGCCAAATTGGATGTTTGCAAATATGGAGTTGCATAGTCGGGATCTAGTTCATCTTTAAAGATGTCTTTAATACGTTCTAACGATGCTTTGGCACAGCCCACAGCCATGGCAGCAACAAGTGGACGGGTATTATCAAAGGTTTCCATCACGCCCGCAAAACCTTTGGCTACATCAATTTCTGCATTACCGAGTAAATTTGCTCCAGAGACACGGCAGTCAATAAAACTGATTGCGGCTGTATCCGATGCCTTAATACCAAGTTTATGTTCAAGGCGTTCAACTTTCATGCCAGGTGTACCTTTAGGCACAACAAAAGATTTAATTGCAGCACGGCCCAATTTCTTATCTAAAGTTGCCCAAACCACGACTGAGTCAGCACGTTCCCCAGAGGTGACAAATATTTTTTCACCGTTCAGAATGTAGTCATCACCATCTTTGGTTGCGGTTGTGCGAATCGCAGCAGAGTCAGAACCACAACCAGGTTCAGTAATGGCCATCGCAGCCCATGTCCCCTTAAAACGCTCAAGCTGTTCATCATTGGCGACTGCCGCAATCGCAGAATTGCCCAGCCCTTGACGAGGCATGGTCAGCAATAGGCCGGTATCGCCATAACACATTTCGATTACACCCAAGGCAGTCGACATATTGGTGCCATTTTTATTATTACTGTCGATATCGCCACGTTTATTAATTGCAGCGCCAGCATTGAGCCCATCACCACCGTCGTTCATACCATCCAGTAAAGAAGCCAGCATATCGAGTTCTTTAGGATAGGCATGTTCCGCTTTGTCGTATTTACGAGAAATTGGGCGTAAAACATTTAATGCAGTTTCGTGTGCTTGATCTAAAAGCATTTGGAATTTTTTTGGATTTTGTAAATTCATGATTTTTATCCTTTATCTTCTAAGTTAAGCGTGTAAGCCAGAATGTAGAACAGCTGTTGCACGTAAGTCGCGGTACCAACGCTCAGCGGGATGTTCCTTAGTAAAACCATGTCCACCTAAAATTTGCACACCATCTGTACCAATTTTCATGGATTTTTCTGCACAAAGTAGACGGGCTAAATACGCTTCTCTATGAAAGGGTTGTCCTGCTTCTGCAAGACTGGCAGCATTTAAAATCAGCATACGCATTGCATCAATTTCAATCGCCATATCTGCGATCATAAATGCCACGCTTTGGCGGTGTGAAATAGGCTCACCAAATGCAGTACGTTCATTGGCATATTTGATGCTGTATTCTTTAACCGCTTCACAGCTACCAACAGCCATTGCACACCACATTAGATTGCCTAAATCTAAAAATGCAGGGTAATTAAAATCGTCGTCACCTAGACGTTGGGCAGGGGTATTGTCAAACTTCAAAGTTACCGTTTCAGTTGCTTTTAAACCCATTGCCGGTGATTTTTTCACTGTAATACTTGGATCTCGCTTTACAACGAAAACGTCCGCTTGACCCTTAAAGTCTGCACTAACAAGGAATAAATCTGCTGTTGCACCCAACAGCACTAAAGTTTTTTCTCCAGTAATGCTGAATTGTCCATTGTTGGCAGTCGCTTTGGTTTTTAAGCGTAAGGGATTAAATGCAGGGGTTGCTTCTTGTACTGCAAAAGTGGCTTGAATATCAGTATCATTGGCAAAATTTGCTAAATAAACAGATTGAACTTTTTCAGAACCCCATTGCGTGATTGCATTGATGACACTAAAAGTAGAGAGCAGACCTGCAGCAAGTGAAAAATCACCTTTAGCCAAGCGTTCAGCAATTAAAATATTACTCACAATATTTTTTTCAGATGCGACACCACCTAAAGCTTCAGGCAGCGCATAGTAATTTAGTCCTAAATCGGTACTGTGTTGCCAAAGTTCAGCTGGAAACTTTTCGTCGTGGTCCGCTTGATGGGCCAATTGATAAAGTACTTCGGAAGCAAATTGATCCATGGCATCCACCGTCATTTGCTGCTCTTCAGTCAAACTCAGATCAAATAGGGACTTTTGCTGATTGGGTAGACGTTGTTTAGTTACATTTGAATCTGATTTAAATGCTTTTTGTGTTGCACTTAAGGTTTTAAAACCAGCTTTAGAACCTTGATAAAGAGATCTTTCAATAAATTTACGCAACTTGAACTGATCAAGTAAATCACTACCTGCAATTTTTGTAATTAGATTTAAACCCAAACCTTGAGCTTTATTTACCATATTGGTCATGCCGAAGTCCCTGTATTTTAGTGTCGGTATACAATAATCCTGACATGCATAAAAATAAAAAACTATGTCAAAGCTGACAAAGTGATTGACCTTAGATGAATGGTTGAGTAGATGATATATTTGTTATTAATATTCTGATTTTTATTGTTTATTTTTAAATAAAAAAACCCAACATTTGTTGGGTATTGGTAAAAGTGACATTTTAAAAACTTTTACAATCTCGTTTAGCCTGTATGAAAACTAAAAAGATTAAACAAAAGGTACAATCATTTTACGAACATTGGTCTTTGCTTCAATCACCGTCATAAATGTATAAGCACCAATAAATTTACGACTGATAAACATAAATTCTTTTGGTGGAATACTGAAATAACGTGAAGCCATTGATTTTGAAGCACGTTGCATCACACGGCTATGTAGCTGGCTTTTTTTCCAGTCATAGCGGTTATGTTGATCCATCACCCCAGCAGGTAAATCTGGATTATTTAAAGGTGTACTAAATGCTTCTGTTGCTAATAAAAATACTTTTGCCATATCGGGTTTAATGCTTAAAGGCATTGCATCAAAGAACTCATAGCCCGACATCGCATTGACCATTGCTTCAGCATCGTGGTTATAACCCGCTTTGATTAAATTACAAGCTACGCGAAGTAATTGGTCATCGAACTGACGTATAGCGCCAAAATCTAACAAAATAATTTTATCTTTTATCTCTTCACCATTGCCCAAGCGAACAAGGTAATTGCCAAAGTTCGGGTCGGTTTGCATTTCGCCCCACTCAAACAATTCACGAACTGCGATTTCAAGTGATGCTTCACCTAAAAGATTACGTCGCTCTTGTGGTAAAGACAGCATGACAGGGCTGTTGATGGGTACACCACGTTCAAAGGTCATACAAAGGACTTGATTGGTACAATAGTCATCAATAATTTGTGGCACACCATAACGTGGATCTTCTTTAAGTCGCTGGCCAAAACGACGGGTTGTTGCCGCTTCAACTTTATAATCAACTTCACGATGCATCATTTCACGCACTTCATCAAACCACTGATCGAACTCACGGGTTTGTGGCACCATACGTGTCAATTTAAGCATATTTCGAAATAGGCTCATATCTGAGTCTATGGCATCAGCTACACCTGGATATTGGATTTTAAGAACCAGCTCTAATCCATCTGACTTACGTGTTGCGCGGTGAACCTGAGCCAGCGAAGCCGTACCAATCGGTTCATGATCAATGGTGAGATCGTTGAGTTTTGAACCCAATTGGCTGACCAATTGCTCTTTAATCGCAGGCCATGCAAGGGCAACTGTTTGATTATTGAGGGTGTTTAATGCTTGAGTAATTTCTTCAGGTAAAAAATGCTCGCCATAAAGCGCCATCATTTGACCGATTTTAACAATTGAGCCTTTTAGCTTGCCAATTTCTTGAACAAGGTAATTGGCTTGTTCTTTCATAGCTTGTTTACGTTTTTTTTCTTTTTCTTCTTCACTTGAAAAGATTGAACTCGCACTTGAAGCTGCCCAGCGTGTACCTGCCAATAACGATGCTTTTGCAATTGATAAGCGACGATCCATTGATGAGGTTTTTAACTGTTTGAGCTTTTCGTTCTGATCTGACATGAAGATAAAATCCTTTATAAGAGATTCGAAAAGATAAAAAGATGACTAATTGTAAGGAATATTACATGGAATGACTGTATTTAAACAGTTCAATTCGCTGAATGGGGGAATTAAATTAATTCCATCAAAATAGCCTAAGCAATATTAAAATTTACATTCTAAATTGGATTTTAAGCTCTTTCCGGAGTATTAAACCTTGCTTATTAGAAGCAATGTAATTCATGATCAGATCTTTAACACTTTGATTGGTAAAGCCAAGCGCATAGCCCTTAACAATGATAATGCTGGGCAAGCTAAAGAAAAAATATTTTACATCGTCTAGAGAAGGCGCTTCGTAAACACCTTGTTCAGTGAGTGTTTGTTGAAAAAATTGCTTTTCAATTTTAACATTTGGAGTGGATTCATCATCCCACCATGACTGACGCATTGCCATGAGGTTATTATGTTTGTAGCTCATAAATTGACTAAATTCATAAATATTTAAAAACTTGTTGTATATATAAAGGTGAAATGACCCAATTTCAAGTTAAGCGCTCAATCTCAGCAATTTTGCCACAAATAAGTTTATATTTTATAACCAAGCACATTGATTTGTTTTAAAAATATACAATATACCTGTGTATATAAAGGAAATACCGTATATCAAGGTAAACCTTGTGCTGGTACAGTGGCTAAAAATAATATCAATTACTCTCAAAAATCGTTAACTGATCGCCAAAAATATGAACAATGGAAATCCACACGTGAGCCGAAAGTCGGAATGTCTGGAGATCAAGTGATTAAAACGACCCGTTGGGGAGCTCCTGAAAAGAAACGTTCGTTTAGCTCAAATAGAGGTAAAGACGAGCTTTGGTATTATCCAGAACTAGGCTTAATTTCATTAAAAAATGGTGTAGTCACATCAATCAGTCAATAGCCGGCGAGATTTTTCACAGTGGTGATTGCTTTAAATCAAGTTTTAACAATAATTTATCTGCAATGATTGTATTTAGTTTCAAATCTTTTACACTCTTTTGCATAGGGGATTGTTGCTAATCAGTGCCTTAGTTCTTTTGATTAAAAGTGTTTGAATTAAAATAATGATTTGGGATAGGGGAATTGGATGTATTTAAAGTATTGGGGTATCAGTTTAGTTGTATTATTGCCGATGCATACGCAGGCGATCGGTTATAGTTCAGACTATTTAAACTGTATGAATTCGGCAGGTTCAAGCTCGACAACACTTGCCAGCTGTATGAAAACTGAGTTGAGTAAGCAAGATGATCGTTTGAAATCATTATTTAAACAGACGTTGGATCTGTATACAGACAAGCAACAGAAAGCTCAAAAGAAATATCAGAAACAATGGTTTAAACTTCGAGATCAGCAGTGTGATGAGTCGAATAAATCAGTTTCTGATGATTATAAAATGAAGTATTACAATTGTGCCCTCAAACAAACAGTCAATAGAGCCAATATGTTAGAGAAACAAAGCTATCGTTTATAGTGCTTTATTGCGCTATAAAATAATTGCTAAGTAAATTGTCGTAAAGCATTATAAATGTCATGCAAAACAAGGTATCATAAGGCGTTTAAAAATATGACCTTGGAGAAACCTTAAGTGGATCGACCGACTATTAGCCCTGAACATTTACAGGAAGCTGCTGAAAACCTATCAACAATTCGTGATTTTATTCGTTTTGGGGTTACAGCTTTACGTCAATACGATGCACATTTGGGTCAAGGTACAGAAGATTATTTCGCAGAAAGTTCTGCCTTGGTTTTACAAACGCTTTCTTTGGAATGGAAGGCGGATGCTGAAATTTTAGATTCAAAATTATTGCCAAGTGAAAAAGCAGAGTTTTTAAATCTACTCGAACGTCGTGTAAATGAAAGAATTCCAACCTCTTATTTACTTAACCTCTCTTATTTCTTTGGTAAGCCATTCTATGTTGATGAGCGTGTGTTAATTCCTCGTTCACCAATTGCTGAATTGATCGAAAACCGTTTTGCACCTTATTGTTTAGATGAAAATGGACAAACGCGTGCAGGCGTGAATAATTTACCTGAAAACCCAAATCCAAAAACACCACAGCGTATCTTAGATATGTGTACGGGTTCAGGTTGTATTGCGATCGCGCTGGCATATGCATTCCCTGATTCAGAAGTAGATGCAACTGATATTTCTAAAGAAGCATTAGAAGTGGCTTCTATTAATGCGGAGCACCACAATAAGCAATATCAGGTGGCTTTGCTTGAGTCAGATTTGTTTGCCAAAATTCCAGCTGAACATCAATATGATTTGATCGTTTCAAATCCACCGTATGTGGATGCCGAAGATATGGCTGATCTTCCAGATGAATTCCATCATGAACCTGAACTTGCTTTAGCTGCGGGTCAAGATGGTTTGGATTTAGTTCGAAAAATGTTGGCTCAAGCTGCTGATTATTTAACTGAAGACGGTTTAATCGTGATTGAAGTAGGTAACTCAGAATGGGCAATGAAACAGAATTTTAATACGATTGATTTTTACTGGTTACAGTTCCAAAAAGGCGGTACAGGTATTTTTGCTTTGACTGCTGAACAATGTCGTACATTCCGTGATTTATTTATTCAATCTATTCAAGCTTAAGGAGTCGTAAGCATGGCAGGCAACAGTATTGGACAACTCTTCCGTGTAACGACTTGTGGTGAATCTCACGGCGTAGGCTTGATGGCAATTGTTGATGGTGTGCCACCGGGTCTTGAATTATCTGCTGAAGATTTACAAATTGATTTAGATCGTCGTAAACCGGGAACGTCTAAGTTTGCCACTCAGCGTAAAGAGCCAGATGAGGTTGAGATCATTTCTGGAGTTTTTGAAGGTAAAACGACAGGAACTTCAATTGGTTTATTGATCCGTAATACAGATCAAAAATCTAGAGATTATGGCAATATTGCGCAAACTTTCCGTCCAGGTCATGCAGATTACACCTATACGCAAAAGTATGGTTTCCGTGATTATCGTGGTGGTGGTCGTTCAAGTGCACGTGAAACGGCGATGCGTGTGGCAGCGGGTGCGATTGCAAAGAAATTTCTTTTTGAGAAATTTGCGATTGTGATTCGTGGGCATGTGACGCAAATTGGTACAGAAAAAGCACAAGCTTTAGATTGGAATGAAGTCCCGAATAATCCGTTTTTCTGTGGTGATGTCAATGCAGTTCCACGTTTTGAAGCGCTGGTGACATCATTACGTGAACAGGGGACCAGTTGTGGTGCAAAGCTTGAGATCCTTGCCGAAAAAGTACCTGTAGGTTGGGGTGAACCAGTATTTGATCGTTTAGATGCTGATATTGCCCATGCCATGATGTCAATCAATGCGGTGAAAGGTGTTGAAATTGGTGATGGTTTTGCAGTTGCAGAACAATTTGGTCATGAAACGCGCGATGAACTTAGCACAGATGGGTTTTTAGCCAATCATGCTGGTGGTATTCTCGGTGGTATTTCTTCAGGCCAAACCATACGTGTAGCGATTGCGTTAAAACCAACCGCAAGTATTACCACACCAGGGAAAACCATTAATCTAGATCGTGAAGATACAGATGTACTCACAAAAGGTCGTCATGATCCATGTGTAGGTGTGCGTGCTACACCTATTGCTGAAGCCATGCTTGCCATCGTATTGATGGATCACTTTATGCGTCACCGTGCACAAAATGCTGATGTGGTTGCACCATTTGCCCCAATTGAACCTAAATAGCAAATATATTTGAGATAAGAGAGGGTATTTGGGTTTTGAAATACCTTTAATTATTAGAGTAAATTTCAAATGATTTGTTTTTACTTAATAGTTGTTGCCCAACAAATTTAGCTTGATAGGCTCGGTTCATTATTTTAAGTTAAAGATTTTGAGTTAAAAAAACCAGACATTTTGTCTGGTTTTTTATATCTATGCTGCTCAGTCTTATTGAGTAACAATTTGACCTGTATAACCCTTTAAGAAAGTCAGGTACGCAGAAGACTGTTGACCATCTGCCTTTAAGATTGAACGTTCAACATCACCCTGGTTGGTTACCAATTTAAGTGAGATTTCTTTACCATTACGGAATGAGTTAAGAAAGCTGACTGGAACATTAATCGAGTTTGATGAAACTGTACCCGTGTATTGTGTCGTGTTAATGGTTGAATATGTATATGGCTGACCATCCACTAAGAAGACAAATTGGGTAATATCATATTTTGTTGGATTGTTAATTTCTGCTGTGATTTTAAAGCCATCACGGACTTCATCTTTCCAACGCATAGAAAGTTCAGGGCAAACTTCATTTGCTTCACAGATTAAAGGGCCTTTTGTAACAACTCTTTCTGGATAAGAGCCAGCACAACCCGCCAAAGTTAAACATGCTAAAGAAGAAATTACCGCAAATTGAAGTTTCATACCGCTTCCTAATAAGTTCATTTGTGTTATTGATATGTTGATAATCTATGTAAAATTTACCGCTTTTTAGTTAAAAAGTGAATTAAATATTTCAGTAATTTGTATTTCAGTTAAGGCATAGCATAAATCTTAAACAAAATTTAAGATTTTTAATATTTCCTTTGCTACATTTTCAGTTAATTGATTTAAACGAGTCAACGGCTCACCTTCAATAAAATATTTAAAATTCGACAATGTGTTTTGATAATGGACTGAGATAAAAAAAGTACCTTCTGGTTTTTCAATACTAGCACTACCACCAGGTTTAAGTAAGCCTGTACAACTGACAACGATATCTGCAGCGCTAAAGAGCTTTTTCCCTTGAATTGCCATTGCTTTAGTGACTTCAACTGATTCAGCGCTATATTTTTCGATGAGGGATGGATCTATCTGTAAAATTGAAATTTTAATAGAAGGGTCGTAACTGACTAAGCCCCCTAATAAAATATCTGCACCACTATTTTTATAGATCGAAAATTGGCTGGATAAATAACCAGAACTTGCACTTTCAATAAATGCGACTGTTAAATTCTTTCTTTCAAGCAGATCACAACATTGTTTTAAAAGCATTGGTATGACTCTAAATTAATTATTTATATTCAATAATTTAACTATAAGTGAATTGAGAAAATTTGCAAGAAAACCAAATAAAAAATAAGCATATCGAGTCGTGAATTTAATTATTTTTTTTAATATTTTTAAATATAAATCATGATGTTAGCTCTACATGGTTTATCAGAGACAAAATTAATCAAAAGAACGCTGAGTTGAAATAAGTTTGTCATATTGATTTGCCATAATGACGGCACAAACAACAAAAACCAAGAATAAGCATCAAATAACAACCACAGAAAGTTAAAAGAATAATCAGCGTAAAGTCTGTAAATATGCAGTCAACCCACTTCTCAACAGGTGGGTTTTCCTTTTTTAGGCCAATTGTAGAATTACTATGCAATATGATGAATTTTTATATTTCAAATGCGTCAAAAAGTGATATAAATAAAAATAAAGTGCATATGAAAATGGAGTGCGAATGATGAAAACGACTGTTAAGTATGTTGTCTTAAAAAGTAGAGAATATCAGCTTGGCACAGCCTTATTTGAAGAAAGTATTGAAGCCGAAGGAAATTATTTTGATCAAATACCTGAGATCATTCACTATCAAAATCATAATTTTAAAGTAAAGTCCAAAGAACTTAGCCGTAAGCAAATTTTTGATGATTTTGAAGAATCTCAAACCATTTTAGTCAAAGTTATCGCGGTTTAATAGTTTCCCAAGTTATCTCTGATATGGACATTGCATAAATAAAACCCAGCTAAACTGGGTTTTATTTATTTGGTTTTTAGGAGCGGTTGGCAATTCTTCTACGACGCAAGCCATTTATGGAATGTCAATAGACCCTAATCAATCACTGTTTGACAATCAATACAGGGAGTTTGGTTTGACCCAGTACATCTTGCGCAAAGCTGCCTAAGAAAAACTTTTGGAAGCCTTTACGCCCATGTGATCCCATGATAATTAAATCTGTATGTAATGATTCAGCAGTTTTAATGATGGTTTCAGCTGCAACCGAGTCTCTCACGACTTGTGTATCAATTTGAACACCTTGCTGTTCAGCCAATTGTTTGGCTTTGCTCAAACCTTCTTCCGCATTTTTAATTGCTTCTTGAATGTAATCTTTTAACATATCTGGCGAATAGTAAAAATCAGCAGCAGCAAAAGGGTCTTCAGCAACGACACTGATCGCAGTGACTTTACTTCCAAAGGCTTTTGCAATCGCAGCAGCATGTTTTAATGCAGAAAAAGAAATGTCAGAACCGTCAACTGGGACAAGAATATTTTGATAAGTCATAATCACACCTTTTTAATTAACATTTCAAATAAAAATTAAGCTTCTTCTTGGGTAGATTTAATAATCAACACAGGCAGTGGAGAAATAGACAACACTTCTTGTGCAACACTCCCTAAGAAGAATTTCTTCAGACCAGTACGTCCATGGGAACCCATCACAATAAGGTCCACATTGAGTTCATCTGCAACATCTAAAATTCCAGTAGCAGGAGGAACTTCACGCACCACTTTGGTATCTACTGTCGTTACACCATGGTGAACTAAAGTTTCTTGAATATCTTTTAAACGTGCTAAAGCATTTTTTTCAGCTTCAAATAAATATTGAGTTACAGCAGGCGCTATTTTATAAAAATCGACGCCTTTAAAAGGATCAACTGCGATCACACTCATCACAGTAATTTTACAGTTAAAAGCAAGTGCAAGTTTTTCTGCATGTTCAAGTGCAGCATAAGAAATAGGAGAGTCATCTACAGCAAGAAGGATGTGTTGATAAGCCATTATAAGTTTCTCCCTTTTTTGTCTGATTATTTATTCATTGATAACACATTGCGCTGTTAGTCGCAAATTGTCGATGAGAATTTTAGTTGATCAAAAGTGTGTTATTTCAAGCTTTTGTGAAATACACATAATTTTATTATGGTTTTATTTTGTAACGTTTAATTGTCCTGATTTTTTATTGAAATCTCGCTCATGTAAATTTGAACTCCGGTTTTAGGTTAGCGTTCTAAATATGATGCATTTTGAATTCTTACGATTCTAAAAACTGGCATGATAAATGCTTTAATTTAATGCAAACCGATATTTATGAATAAAATTTTGGCATCAATTTGGAACATTTTAAATCAAGTGCCATAGAGTAAGTGGATCAGTATGAAAATTTATACGCAACGTCTAGACCATATAGAGTCAAACATTGAGGCTGAAAGTATTGAATTGACTTTTGATACTCGGCAAAAGAGCCGTTTTCGTGCAACTTTAAATAATGGGCGCGATATTGGTGCGGATTTACCACGTACAGGCATTTTGCGTAGTGGTTCTTATATTGCAACTGAACAAGGTGAAGTGTTACGTGTAGATGCCAAAGCTGAAAAATTAATGCAAGTTTCGGCGCTGCATAGTTTTGACTTACTTAAAGCTGCATATCATCTGGGAAATCGCCATGTTCCGTTAATGCTTACCCCAACTGCACTTTATTTTGAACCTGATCATGTCCTTGCAGAAATGATCCAAGGTTTAGGGCTGACAGTAGATGAAGTTGAACATCCATTTGAACCTGAAAGTGGGGCATATGCACAACATCAGCATGATCATCGTTTAAGCCCGATTAAGGCTTTACATCATGTCCATCACTAACGCATCGCAACTATTAAGTCTATTGACCCTGTCATCGACAGCTTTACCGATAGGTGCATATTGTTATTCGCAAGGGGTGGAAAGTGCGATTGATCAAGGCTTGATTCATGATGAAGCAAGCAGTATTGCTTATTTTGAAGAAGTACTGGAAATGTTGCTGGTTAGGTTTGAACTCCCCGTTTTAAAACGTCTGATGCAACATTATTTAGACGAAGCTGAATTTTTAAATTGGGCTAACTTTTATAAAGCAAGCCGCGAGTCAAAAGAATTACGTGCTGAATCTCAGCAGTTGGCATTTTCTATGAATGCTTGGATTCGTGATGTTTTAAAACAGCAACCTGAGATTAAAAAGCAGTTTGGTTTTGTACCAGTTTACGCACATTTATGTGGGACATTAAAACTTAATCTGGTGGATGTACTGACGGCATATAGCTTTACTGTTTTAGAGAACCAAGTGCTAGGTGCGGTTAAAACTGTCCCTTTAGGGCAAATGAGCGGTCAAAGAATTTTGTGGCACTTACATGGCTTAATTCCTCAAGCCGTAGTGCGTGCCTTGGCCTTAGAAGATGATGAGTTAAGTAGTGCTTTGCCCAATTATGCGATGTTAAGTATGTCGCATGAAACTTTATATTCACGATTATTCAGATCATAAATGACACGTTTCATTCGCTATTTTTTATTGAGAATGAAGCATAGAAAAGGAAAAAATGATGACAGAACGTAGCCCTTTACGTGTTGGAATAGGTGGTCCTGTTGGTTCAGGTAAAACAGCATTAACCTTGAATTTATGCCTTGCTTTACGCAACAAATATAATATGGCGGTTGTGACCAACGATATCTATACCAAAGAAGATTCTAATTTTTTAACTCGTCATGAAGCGATGTCACCAGAACGTATTGTTGGTGTTGAGACAGGTGGTTGTCCACATACTGCAATTCGTGAAGATGCTTCAATTAACTTGGCTGCAATTGATGATCTTTGTGAAAAATTTGATGGTTTAGAGCTGATTATTATCGAAAGTGGTGGAGATAATCTAGCCGCTACCTTTAGTCCCGAATTATCTGATTTAACCCTTTATGTGATTGATGTTGCGGGTGGTGAAAAGATCCCACGTAAAGGTGGTCCCGGCATTACCAAGTCGGATTTATTGATTATAAACAAAACAGATTTAGCCCCAATGGTCGGTGCAAATCTCGATGTGATGGATCAAGATGCAAAACGCATGCGTGGTGACAAACCTTTTCTATTTTCAAATATGAAAACTCAAGATGGTTTAAAGCAAATCATTGAGTTTATTGAGAAACAAGGTTTATTTAAAGCTTAGCCCAGAGATTAAAGCTTAGTCGCGATATTAAAAATAATTGTAATTATTTGAATTGAAAAAATAATCAAAGGAGAATTTGAATGCGTTTTTTAAAACACAGTCTGATGGCATGTGCTGCATATTTACCTGTATTGGCTTTAGCTCACCCTGGACATGATCACCATACCGGTTTTTGGGCAGGCTTTATTCATCCATTTACAGGTTTAGATCATTTGATGATGGCAATCGCATTTGGTGTATTGATGTGGACGGCAAATCAACGCTGGAAGCTTTTCGGCTTGATTGGATTAGCTGTAGCGATGGTGATTGGCTTTATGATCGGTAGCCAAGGATTTATTCCAGCAGCAGTTGCTGAGTACGGCATTATTGCGTCATTGGTTTTATTGGCTATAGCGCTTTGGACAAAATCAAATCAAGTTTTACCTATTGCAGCAGTTCTATTGGCAAGTTTTCACGGTGTTGCACATGGCGCTGAATTAGGCCAATCAGGTCATGCCAGCTTACTGATTTTAGGTATGGTGACAGCAATGGCATTGATTTATGCAGGTGGATTAGGCATTGGTGCTTTTATCAAAAAGTACGTTCCATATGGCAAGAAAATTATTGGTACTTTGGCTGCAATCGTTGCAGTTATTGGTTTGGCTTAATGTTTAAGCGCTTAATTGCGGATATCAATTTATAAAGGCGGCCATGATAAGTTTAGTGGAATATCTTCCTGATCAGCGCCTTTGGTATGCCAAACTCGAATTGGGTTTTCAGGCTCAAACTGAGCGAACGATATTGGCGCATCGTAGACATTTTGGACCTGTACGTGTGCAAAAGATGCTGTGGCCAGAAAAAACTGGAATTTGTCATGCGATTATTGTCCATCCGCCTGCGGGTATTGCAGGTGGCGATCATTTAACATTTGAGATCAGTGTAGATGATGCTGCCCATGCCTTAGTCACAACCCCAGGTGCTGGTAAATGGTATCGAACCAATGGCAAACAAGCTTATCAACATATCCATATCTCAGTTAAACACAATGCTGTATTTGAATGGCTTCCTCAAGAAACCATGTTATTTGATGGTGCCAATGCTCACTCAGAAACATTGATTCAGCTTGATCAGACAGCAAGCTTTATCGGTTGGGATATGTTGGTAATTGGTCGTCAAGCTCGAGATGAAAAATTTCAATCTGGTGCTTATCACAGTCATTTTAAATTATGGCGAAATCAGCAATTACTGGTGGCAGACACACTGAGTTTTAAAGGCAATGATCGTTGGCTAAGTTCTTGTCTAGGCATGAATAATCATGCCGTTATGGGGAGTTTATGGGCAGTTCCTCCCGAAAAATTTCGAGCAAACATTTATTTAGAGGCACATATCGATTTAATTCGTGAGTTGATGATGCGAATGGATATGCCTGTAAGGTTAACCTTATTGGGTGATGTTATCAGTGCACGTTTTTTAGGCGATGATGTTCGACATTGCCATGACGCCTTTGCAGCAATTCGCGCCAGATTAAGGCGATATTGGTTTGATTTGGATGAAGCATTTCCACGCATTTGGCGAACTTGATTCATTAAAAGATCACCTTTTAGAAATAAAATCTGCGTGTTTAATTTAAAACTGAGCACATATTTTGCATAAAAAATGTGAGAACTTTAGGAAATACATATGGAACTCAATCCTACTGAAAAAGATAAACTGCTGATTTTTACAGCGGGTTTGGTTGCAGAACGTCGCAAAGCACGTGGATTAAAACTCAATTATCCTGAATCTATTGCATTTATTTCCGCAGCACTGCTTGAAGGTGCGCGAGATGGAATGACTGTCAGTGAGTTGATGCATTTTGGCACTACCTTACTCAGTCGTGATGATGTGATGGAGGGTGTGCCTGAGATGATTGCCGAAGTGCAAGTAGAGGCTACTTTTCCAGATGGCTCGAAGCTCGTCACAGTCCATCAACCGATTGTATAGAACACTTCTTCAAAATTAGGATAAGCATATGATCCCTGGTGAAATTATTACACCTGATTGTGATATTGAAATGAATGTCGGTCGTGACGTACTGAAAATTTCAGTGTCAAATATAGGTGATCGACCGATTCAAGTGGGTTCACATTTTCATTTTTATGAAGCCAACGATGCTTTGCAATTTGATCGTGAACGTGCCAAAGGTTTTCGTTTAAATATTGCGGCTGGTACAGCGGTTCGGTTTGAACCGGGGCAGCGACGTGATGTAGAAATCGTTGCACTGGTCGGAAAACGTGAAGTCTATGGTTTCGCAGGGCGTGTGATGGGTAAGTTGGACTAAAAGGATAATCAAAATGAAAATGTCACGTCGAGCTTATGCTGAAATGTTTGGTCCTACCGTTGGGGATCGAGTACGTTTAGCAGATACCGAACTTTTTATAGAAGTTGAACAAGACCTCACCACCTATGGTGAAGAAGTTAAATTTGGTGGTGGTAAAGTTATTCGCGATGGGATGGGACAATCTCAATTACTTGCAGCAGATGTTGCAGATACGGTGATTACCAACGCATTGATTGTCGATTGGTGGGGAATTATTAAAGCCGATGTGGGATTAAAAAATGGGCGAATTTGGAAAATAGGTAAAGCCGGCAATCCAGATATTCAACCCGATATTACCATTCCACTGGGTGCGGCAACTGAGGTGATTGCAGGTGAAGGGCAAATACTTACAGCAGGTGGTATTGATACTCATATTCACTGGATTTGCCCCCAACAAGTTGAAACAGCGTTAATGTCGGGGACAACGACCATGATTGGTGGTGGTACTGGTCCTGCTGCAGGAACATCGGCAACAACGGTAACACCGGGGCCATGGCATATTTCAACCATGCTGCAAGCCATTGATGATTTACCTATGAATATTGGCTTATTGGGCAAAGGTAATTTGAGTCAACCTGAACCGATTGCGGAGCAGATTAAAGCGGGTGTGGTGGGGCTGAAATTGCATGAAGATTGGGGTTCTACCCCTGCTGCAATTGATAATTGTCTAACTGTGGCAGATGAATATGATGTACAAGTTGCGATTCATACTGATACTTTAAATGAAAGTGGTTTCCTTGAAGAAACACTGGGGGCATTTAAAAATCGTACCATCCACACTTATCATACTGAGGGTGCGGGTGGTGGTCATGCACCTGATATTTTAAAAGCCATTGGTCAGGCAAATGTTTTGCCATCTTCAACCAATCCAACCCGTCCATATACCATCAATACCATTGATGAACACTTAGACATGCTCATGGTCTGCCACCATTTAGATCCAGCGATAGCTGAAGATGTCGCATTTGCTGAGAGTCGTATTCGTCGTGAAACGATTGCAGCAGAAGATATTTTGCAAGACCTCGGCGCAATTTCAATGATGTCTTCTGATTCTCAAGCCATGGGGCGTGTGGGTGAGGTGATTTTACGTACTTGGCAAACGGCGCATAAAATGAAAGTGCAACGTGGGCCATTGGAAGGTGATAATCAGTACCATGATAATAATCGGGTGAAGCGTTATATTGCAAAATATACAATAAATCCCGCCATTACTCATGGTTTAAGCCACGAAATTGGTTCTATAGAAGAAGGGAAACTTGCTGATTTGGTGTTGTGGAAACCTGCATTTTTTGGGGTAAAACCATCGATGATCATTAAAGGTGGAATGATTGCGGCAGCGCCAATGGGGGATATTAATGCCTCAATTCCAACACCACAGCCGGTACATTACCGTCCAATGTTTGGGGCGTATCCAAGAGGCGTGCATAATACCTGTATTACTTTCTTGTCACAGGCCGCAATTGAACTTGGTGTTGCTGAAAAATTACAATTAAAGAAGTTAATTTCACCTTGTAAAAATACCAGAAACATCACTAAACAAGACATGAAGCATAATAGCTATTGTCCTGTTATGGATGTGCATCCTGAAACCTATGAAGTTCGTGCCGATGGTGTACATCTAACTTGTGAAGCTGCTGAAGTATTACCAATGGCACAGCGTTATTTCTTGTTTTAATTCTATGTATATCAACAGCAACAAGAAGATAAAACTCCTTTCTTATGATAAGAGAGGAGTTTTTCTATTTAAAATCAATAGATCTATACCCAATGCAACCAAAGACAACTTTATTTATTCAAAAAGCTATGTTTAATATTGGGTGGTATAGGTACTGCGATATAACCCTTTTCTTTTTTTGAGTTTTATTGATGACGCAATTTTGGTCTAAATTTTTTTCCAAGTTATTTTCTACGTTGTTTTCAAAACCATTGAATCAACAGCAGCGCGAATCGAATAAACATCATCAAGCTTATTCTGGTTCAGACGTTGCAGTAGCCGTGGATACAGGTGCTAAGGAGATTGGCTTTGCACAAGATCAAATTACTCAGGTCAGCCCTCAAGGCGTGGATTTGATTTGTGGTTTTGAGGGATTAGAGCTTAAAGCCTATGATGATGGTGCCGGGGTTTGTACCATCGGTTATGGAACAACGATTTACCCGCATGGAAAAGCTGTCCAGTATGGTGATACTTGTACCATTGAACAAGCAAAAAACTATATGCAATATGACCTTAGACGTTTTGAGCAAGCAGTAACTGCTGCTGTAAATGTGCCGTTAAATCAAAATCAGTTTGATGCGTTGGTTTCATTGAGCTATAACATTGGTATTGGTGCTTTTAAAAATTCAACTTTATTAAAATTATTGAACGCCTCTGATTATCACGCTGCCAGTGATCAATTTGATGTTTGGATCAAAGCAGGTGGCAAAACAGTACAAGGTTTAGTAAACCGAAGAGCAGTAGAGAAACTCTTATTTAACTCATAATTTTAAAGCTCTTTGCTAAATTAAAAAATGCTCATCTGGAGTGAATCATATAGCTATAGAAGGTTCCTTCTCCCTTGGGGGAGAAGGCTAGGATGAGGGGGCTTTTATGTTAATTTATGATTTAAAAAAGAGCTGATGAAAGAAGCCTTTTGAAAATGAAGATGATTTTTAAAGTATCAAAAAAGAGAAAAATATAAGGGCCAATTTGATGATTAGAGTATTAAAAATAGCAATTTTTATTGCTTTTATAGGGATGAATAAATTTGCGTATGCTGATGTGCGGTCTGAATTAAATTTAATAAGCCAAGATTTATTAATAGCATGTAAAAATGAAGATGATTATAGACCAATAAAAAATTTGAATAACTTCTTAAATGACTCAAAAGGAAGTGATATTCATGTATATGATCTTATGTTTATATTTAATTCAGATTTTTTACTTTTTATAAAAGATAAAAATTGTGCTTTGGCAGCAAGTAAATTTTCAGCTAATGGTATTTCAATTAAAGAAAAATATTTTAAAGATAAATATGATATAGAGAGAATGTTGGATAATGAAGTTTATAGGCAAGCAGGTTATGCTAATTTAATTGAGTATTCTTGGACGATGGATAACCAAAAATTACAACAAGCTCAAGAAAATTTTAATATT
>NZ_WJYH01000027.1:0-63860 GCF_009668065.1 Acinetobacter sp. RIT698 | reverse complement strand
TTTGCTGCCCAAGCTTTGGCGGTAACCCGTGATTTAGGTTTGGCAGATGATGATGCACGCGTCAATCCCAATGGTGGGGCGATTGCTTTAGGTCATCCTTTGGGTGCATCAGGTGCCAGACTGGTGACCACAGCCTTAAATCAACTTGAACAGATCAAAGGTAAATATGCCCTATGTTCAATGTGTATTGGGGTAGGTCAAGGTATCGCGCTCATTATTCAACGTGTTGATCAAAATTAAGGAACGAGCAATGCCAACTTTTCAATCAGCGGATGCACAAATTAATTATCAAAGTTTTGGAAACCCTAACTCCCCTGCACTGGTCTTTTCAAATTCATTAGGGACCAACTATGGCATGTGGCAAAAGCAGTTCAATTATTTTAAAGAACTTTTTTTTGTCATTTGCTATGACACCCGTGGACATGGTTCTTCATCTGCGCCACAAGGTCCTTATTCCTTGCCCCAATTGGCTGAAGATGTGATTCGATTACTGGATCATTTAAATATTGAAAAAGCCAGTTTCTGTGGCATTTCTATGGGGGGGTTAACAGGTCAATGGTTAGCCATCCATTATCCACAACGATTTAATGCTGTTGTTATCAGTAATACCGCAGCAAAAATTGGACAAGAACAAGCATGGCTAGATCGTGCCCAACTTGTCCGAGAACAAGGTTTAACCAGCATCGCAGCAACCGCTGCATCACGTTGGTTTACAGATCCCTTTATCCAAAGTCATCCTGCAATTGTCAATAATCTGTGTAACGACTTAAGTGCTGGCAGCGCAATAGGTTATGCCAATTGTTGTGAGGCTTTGGCTAAAGCGGATGTCCGCAATCAACTCAAAGATATCACGATTCCAGTTTTGGTCATTGCAGGAACGCAAGACCCTGTAACTACAGTTGCAGATGGGCAATTTATGCAACAGCACATTCCGCAATCCCAACTTGTGGAAATTCAAGCATCGCATATTTCAAATATTGAATGTTCTGAAACATTCAATGCTGCACTTGAAAAATTTCTCTCAGCAATTTTTGCGACTGAACTTTGACACTTAATTTTTGAAACAGCATAAAGGGATAGAACATATCCCTTTATTTTTTGGCATTTCACCAAGACTTGATAAAGCATATTTAAAATAAAATTAAGTCTATTTATTTAAAAGTATAAATATATACCCACAAAGTAATAGAAAATTACATATAAAAATAACAATCATTTTATTTATTCAGGACCTGTATATCGATAAATCTGCTGTTTTTAGAAAACATCTAAAAGCATTTATTTCCCAACACTCTATTTCTCAACAATAATGAAAAGGATATTTCAATTGAAAAAAAGCCCCTCAAATAATCAACTGAGCGATAAACACCACTTAATCAAATTAGGTGTTTTAAGTTGTTTATTGCTTGCAGGATGTAGTTCATCCTCTCGTTTAGAATCAAACCCAGTGCAAAAACAGGTCACGATTCAACGTGACAATTTTGGCACACCGCATGTCTATGCCAAGGATACTTATGGTCTTTTTTATGGCTATGCTTATGCAGTCGCAACTGATCGTTTATTTCAAATGGAAATGTCAAAACGTACAGGTTTAGGCACTGTTGCTGAAGTGCTCGGTCCCGATTATCTACAATATGATATTGCAACCCATAGTCGCTTTAATCCTGAACAGATTAAACAACAAATTGCCCGACTTTCTCCTGAAGATCGTGCCATTTTCGATGGTTATGCTGCTGGTTTTAATAAGCGTGTCCAAGAGGTTTTGGCCAATCCAGAGCTGATGCCTAAAGAATTTATTGATTATGACTTTAAACCATCGACATGGCAGCAAGAAGATATCGCAATGGTCTGGGTGGGCTTAATTCTCAATCGCTTTTTTTCAGCCAGTTCAGAAGTCTCAAACTTAGATTTACTGACTCAACTACAAAAAGAAAAAGGTCAAGAAACAGGATTAAAAGTTTATCAGCAATTACGTTGGCTAGATGATCCGAGTGCTCCTACAATTATTCAATCTAAAGCAAAACCACAAGTTTCAGCACATCAGCAACACATGTTAAAAGGTATAGCGCCTATCTCAGACCAAGCAGCCAAAAACTATTTAGCTCAAGCGCGTATTGCATTGGGTAAAAGTGTGGTTGATGGCGTCCCTACAGCCAGTAATGCCTGGGTGGTCAAAGGAGATAAAACGGTAGAAGGCCAAACGGTTTTATATAATGGCCCTCAACAAGGCTGGTACACGCCTGCCATTACTTATGCGGTTGGGTTACATGGTGCTGGCTATAATCTCACCGGGATTACCCCCGTCGGTCTACCTGCAATTCTATTTGGAACCAATGGAAAAATTGCTTGGGGTTCAACTGTCGGTTCGCTTGATACCAATGACGTCTATCAACTCAGCTTAAATCCGAGCAATCCAAAACAGTATCGTTATCAAGGCAGTTATATTCCCTTTGAACATCAACAGATCAAAATTAAAGTCCGTAATCAACCAGACCACGTTTTAGATGTGTATCAAAGTAAACAAGGCTTTGTCAGCACATGGGATGAAAAAAATCATACCGCCTATGCACAAAAACGTAGCTGGGAAGGTGTAGAGATTGAAACTTTATTGGGCTGGGCCAATGCAGCAAAAGCGAGCAACTGGCAAGAATTCCTAGATCAAGCCAAACGTGTCGCGGCTTCGATTACGTGGTTTTATGCCGATACCCAAAATAATATTGGTGTCGCTGCATTGGGTCGTTTACCGATCCGCCCTGAAAACCAGCATATTCAACTGCCTGCTCAAGGTGATGGCTCAATGGAATGGCAGGGTTTCTATGATTTCTCACATAATCCCAAAGCCTATAACCCTGAAAAAGGCTATATTAGCAGTTGGAACAATAAAGCTTATGCGGATTTACGTTCCGATTCCTCCAACTTCTCTCATGTTGACCGTGTCAATGAACTGATTGAACCCCTAGAAAGTAAAGCAAAATTAAGCCAACAAGACATTTGGGCTATCAATAAAATGGGCGCTTGGTCGGATCTGAATGCGCGTTATTTTATTCCTTATATGGTCAAAGCTGCGCAAAGCCCGAACGCATCACCTTTAGCAAAGAAAATCGCACCGATATTGGCGAGTTGGGACTTCAAACTTCGTCCTGACAGTGAGGCTAAATTCTATCAAGGCGCAGCACCTGTCATTATGCGTACATGGCTCAATCAAATGATTGAATTGGTGCTTAAACCAAATCTATCTGAAAATATTTATGCACGTTATACAGATACCCTTTACCCAGTAAATAATGACCCACGGAGTACACAACCTGCGAATGCATCTAAACTGATCTGGAATGCACTGCAAGGCAAACAAGCCAGCGTTGCTCAAACCGTTGATTTCTTAAAAGGACAATCAGCAGGTGATGTGGTGTTAACTGCCTTGGAAAACACCTTAATTCAGCTTTCAAAACAATATCATTCAGACCAACCCAATGATTGGAAAATTCCTGTTGCCACAATGGGATTCTCCAACAAAAACTCAGTGGGTATTCCATGGGCTGATCAGGCGCATCAACAACAGCTGAGCACCTATGGGAATACAGGGAGTGCAACCTTTAGAGTGGTACTCAATCCCAATCAAGTCAGCATGTGTTCAATTCTTGCACCTGGTCAAAGTGGATTTATTCATCGCAATGGAAAGACCGATGCACACTTTGCCGATCAGCTCCCATTATTTGAAAACTATCAATGTAAGGATGATGCAGTAAGCCAAAAGCAAATTGATCAAGCAACACAACAAAGTATGACTTTAACCTATTAATTTTTACTCGAAACAGCCCAATATATAGATATATTGGGCTGTTTAAATTTTAAAGCTTGTTCAACTTATATATTTTCAGAACTTATCAAGCCTATATTCGCAATCAGTAGATCACTGGAAGCGATACCACTCTTTTTAGACTGTGCTACCTACTTTTAAATATCTATGCACATTTTTAATAGCGAATCATCACTGATTTTAATTCAGTGAAATCTTCAATAAATGCATCTGAAAACTCTCGACCAGTTCCTGAAGCTTTCACACCACCAAATGGAACCGACGGATCTAAAAAAGTATGCATATTGACCCATAAAGTACCCGCTTCAATTTTCGGTATTAAACGCAAAGCTTTGGACAAATCATTGGTCCAAATACTTGCGGTTAAACCAAACCGAGAATGATTCATCAGCTGAATGAGTTCTTCGTCCGTTTCAAATGGCATTAATCCTACAATTGGGCCAAAGGTCTCTTCTAAAAATAATGGATCATCAATCGCTTTTAAAGAAATTAAAGTCGGTTCGACAAAATAACCTGTTTGTTGCAAAGTATCTCCACCAGCAATAATTTGATTATTGGCTTTGGCCAAATCTAAATAATGCTTTACTTTATCAAAGTGAGGTCGGTTAGACAGCGGACCAAACATACTGCTTTCATCCATAGCCGATCCAATTTTAAATTGAGATAATGCTTTAGAAAGCTTTGCAACAAGCTCATCATATTTTGTCTGATGCACAAAAAACCGTTCTGGCGATGCACATACTTGGCCTTGATGCACAAAAGTTGCTTGTATCAAGGTAGGTAAAATCTCATCTATATTTGCATCAGCCAAAATGGCAATCGCATTTTTACCCCCCAACTCCAAGCTAACACGAGTTAAATCACTGCTCATCGCAAGCTTACCAATAGCAATCCCCGTAGGTACTGAGCCTGTGAAAGAAACCTTTTTAACCAAGGGTGACTCAATCAGATATTGCCCAGTTTCGCCTTTACCCGTCACAACATTGATCACACCTGCTGGAATACCCGCTTCAATTGCTAACTCAGCTAAACGTAGCAATGACAAACTGGCAAATTCACTGGGTTTCAGCACAATGCTACAGCCTGTTGTTAAAGCTGAACCAATTTTCCAAATGCCAATCATGAGTGAAAAATTCCACGGAACAATACCCGCGACGACCCCAACAGGCTGCCTTAAGGTAAATGCGGTATATTTTTCACCTTGTGTAGAAGGAATAGAAGGTTGCATGGTTTGACCATGAATCTTGGTGGCCCAACCAGCAAAATATCTTAAAAAAATAATAGATTGTGCCACTTCAAGATGACGGGAAATATGAATTAATTTTCCAGTAGACAAAGACTCTAGTTGCGCAAGTTCCTCAGCATATTGCTCAATTAAATCTGCCAATTTATTTAGTTTTACACCACGTTGATACGGTGTCGTTTCAGCCCAAGCATTTTGAAAAGCATGATCTGCACTGGATACTGCATCTACAACATCTTGTTGACTAGCGATACTGATCTGAGCAATGACTTGTTCGGTAGAGGGGTTTACAATATCAACTTTATTTGAATGTTGAGCAGCAACCCACTTTCCGTCAATAAAATGTCCATGCGCTCTATTCAAAAAAGTCTGTACGCTATCTAATATTTTGACTTCATTCATTTTTATTCCTCACACTTAACTTTAAAGGGCTTAATTAATAGATATATTGCAAAATCAATTGAGCATATAGATTGGTCTTATCATCATAGTTCTGAGTACCGCCACTATGGATATCTTGCTTCGGTTTATACAGCCCAATGAGCGGAATAACGGTAACGTTTTTATTTACAGACCAGACCGAAAACACATCCAACTCATGTCCATCAACATTTGTTAAAGCTTTATTTACTGTTTTAAACTTATGTGCCAAAGCACCTAATATAAAATTTTCTTTTAAATTCATCATGTAAGATATTTGATGAATATCGGCATTTTTATTGAAAGGACCCGCATAGTTTCCAGCAACCTCCCCCTGAAACCATGTTCCAAATCCCACGGTATTTCCATAAAACATGGGATCATATTGGTCTGAAAAACGACTAAAGCGATAGCCTAGCGAAGGCGTATATTTTGAGGATAAAAAGTTATAGTTCAATCCTAAATAACCTGCATTTTCTTGGTGTTCCTTTTTGTCTTGAACAACAAATTCAGATTTAATTTGTAATTCTGGTAACAGTTGATAATTCAAACGTAAAGCATAATTTTTAAGATCTTCCCGCCCTGAAATATGCTCGGCATCGTCAAGATCTAATACATTTAAGTAAGTAAATCCGATACCTTTATCATTAAGTTGATACATCAGATCAGTTACAAAGAGTTCTGATGAAAATTGTGCTTTATTATTCGATTTTAAATAGGCCAGTTTTAAGGTTGTATGATCTTGCAATTTATATTGCAGCAGACTGGTAAAATCAAAACTGCGTCGTGCCGCCAGATAATAGGCCCCTCCACGGTCTAATGCGCCATCTGCGGGTAGTTTCCCAAGGTTTAATGCATCACCAGCAATAAAAAAACCGTCCCCAATCATTATATTTTGTCGACCAATACTTAAATCATATGTGGTCAATTGATCTTTATGAGTACCATCTTTAAAACCAATGACCCATTCATTCACATCAGTTTTACGTTCTTTACCATTACTATTTTGTCCTGCATCCCCCTCTCCAAATGTGGCTGAGCTAATCCCACTCAAACCTGCATAGAGTTGGTTGTTATTCAATGTGTATTGTCCTTTTGCACCATATTTAAGATGCCCTTCTTGCCAATTTATTCTTTGCTCAGCTATATTTTCACCGTTATAACTTTTCCCACTGCTAAAAGCACCCAAGGTAACTTCAAAAATCGGTTTGATTTCTATTTCGCTTGCATAGACAGTTGAAAAAATTGAGACAAAGAGAGTCCCTCTCATCACTTGAGAAAGTAGCGTTTTCATACAAAATTCCTTTTTGTGAACGGTCTACAAGACGCTAAGTTTTGGGTAACTTATTGGTTACCCATACTTGCTGATTGGCACCTTTAGTGATGCTCATGCTGGGTATTTTCTTTTTCATCACCCAAGTTCAAGGTCGGTGTATTGTCAAAGAAATTCCACGGTTTGATTAAGGTATAAACCCATTCGGTTGGCATAATTGGCCATTCTTCAGCACGTGCTACATGGGTTGTTCCTGTCGTCATCCAGACCACAAGGTCTTTATTCTCAATATTGTCATTGTTACGAATAAACTGTCCTAAACCAGTATCTTGCGTTGAGCGATTTGAATATTTACCTTCAGGGTAGCGTTCATCAGCATTGTACTGCGTCACCCAAATTTGCTTATCCATAAAATTCAGGCGTTTAAATAACCATTCATCTTTGGCAAAATTTGCCCCCTTCGCCACAGGGTGTGTACCGCCAGCAAACGGAATCAGCTGATAAGAAACTGGGTTTCCGAGTTTATTTTCCTTATTAAAGTTGGTTAGCAAACGAATAGTCGACGGATCAAACTTTTCAGCAGCGTTTTGCTCATTGCTAATCACCTGACTGTCAATTTGCATCGTACTTGTACGAACACCACCTCTGTCATTTACCTTTACGACAGGGTCCATATGCATAAAGCTATTATTTTCCCCATCAACGTCCATATCTAAACGGAAGTTATAGATATGTTGATGCGTGGTACCAACAATATTATGGTCAATTAACGTGCCGTATTTAGTGTCTTCTTTGGCAGTACTGTCATGCATAGTTCGCGCTTTAACACCTTTAACAGCTTCAATTCCTGTTGCACCAGCATTAATTCCAATGACACCATTTTGAGCAAATACCCAATCAAACATATAATCATAGTTTCCAACCGTACTAATCCAGCGCACCACAAGCTCACGGCGGGCTTCACTTGCATCCTGATCACCAAAAATTTCTTGATGCTTATACTCAGGTCCAGCGTATCGCTCAAAAATTGCGATCGCATTTGGAATAACTTGAGGCTGCCCTTTGTAGTCAGCAATCACGGCATCCAGTAAAACCGCATTTTCTGGCGCATCTGTTCCCAGTTGAATCGATGAAGTGAGTGTTCCCATACCATACTCACCTGAGTCTAGATAAGATTTAAAGTACCATCCCATATCTGGGTCACCATATGGAACAACCATTCCACCAAGGTTGCCCTCATACATGACTTTACGCTTTACACCCTTATCTTTATAAGTCACGGTTGAAAGCTGTAGGCCAACACGAGAATCAAGTCCAACATGGAAACACCAGTTTCCCCAATGTACAGTCTGTCCAGTAATTGTGAAGTTTTTACCTTCAGGTTCAATAATGTTCAGTGGTTTAATTTTCGGGGGTTGCGTATTTTTAGTCGCATAAGGTCGATCTGCCATCGGAACGGGAATCATTGCCCCTTCTTCAATTTTAATAATTTTTTCTTTATCTAGATCAACCACAGCAACTAAATTTTCAATAGGATGTGCCCAATAATTACCATCGCCTGTATCTAGATATGACACAACTTTTAAAACGTTCAATTGTTTGTCTAAACCATCCTTACCGCCAAAATATCCAACAGTTAAAGGATTGGTAATGACCTTTTTAACATCTGTTACGCCTCGTTTACGTAAAGCTTCCTGATATTCTTTGCTTGACTCAATCACACGCTGGACTGTCTCGAAGTTATCTAGCAGGATCATTCCATGTGTATCTTTTAATACATTCCATTTTGTAACTTGCTGAGTATGAAGGTTCACCTCACCTTCAATCGCTTGATTACCTTTTAATAAAATAAAAGATGCTATGCGGTCTTCTTTATAGTCTTTGTGGTTAATAAAATAATCCCACACTTTGGCTTTTTCAGGTTCTTTCAGCTTTAACTCGGCAAAACGCATATTTTTATAGGCATATTTTGAGCGATTAATACTTTCAAATGTTTTTTTGATTTCTTCTGTATTTAAACTATTGAGTGGGTGAAACGTGTTTTCAATTTTAAATGTTTGATCTAAGCCAGACTGAAATACTTCATTGAAAAAGTCTTTGCCAATAACAGGCTTACCCTCTTTAATAATTAATGGCACACTTAACTTTAACGGTTTACCATTGACTAAAACCTGATCTGAATTTGGTTTAGCTCTCACCACTATAGAGCCTTTGCTGATCATATACGTATTGGTAAAATCATCTTTTACAACTTTAGCACCTTGCTCGCTCATGTTTTGATATAAAGGGACTAATTCTGCCTGTCCACCATGCGCATAAGCTTGTGTGTTCAGTCCCCAAAAGCTTGCAGCTATAGATAAGTTAAGCGCCAATATTTTTTGTATATCATTGAATAATCGTTGTTTACGCATCAGTTTCATCCTTTTCATCTATCCCTAAACTATCTAAGACAGATAGTTAAATGCACGTTCCTATGTGTGAAATTCGTGAGATAAACTGAATATTTTTAAGTTTATTCAGTCGTTCCTAACTGTTCTCATCGATTTAATTTCAACACACTTGCATGGGGCTAGCTTGTTCAGGAATGACCTCGAACTTGTCTAGAAGTGACATCAAAAACAAAAGACTTAAGTCAACACATGCTCTCTAAATTCTTTAGGAGAGACACCATAATTCTTTTTAAAGATTTTTGAAAAATGCGCGCCATCCCAAAATCCCCATTTCAAGGCAATTTGGGTAATCGAGCTTTGCTTATTTTTTTTATCAAGCAAATCTGCTTTAATTTTTTCTAAGCGTTTGAGCTGTATATACTTGTTAATCGATAAATTTTCTTGCAGAAATAATCGATAAAGATGCCGTAACGATACACCAATATGCTCAGCAATCAGCTTAGGCGTCAGATCAGGTTTGGCTAAATTTTCAATAATATAGCGCTCTGCTTTTTCCATAAGATTATTTGAATCATGCATATTTTTATAATTAATTGTCGGTTTGATTAAAGCAATCAAGGCATCTTCAAAAGCATTGCCATCTTCAGTTGCATACCAAAGTTTAATGTTTTCAGCAGACATATTTTTCATAATATTTTTAAGTAAAAAACCACTCATATTTTGCGTAATGAGTTTGCCAAAATATTCAGAACTAATATTTTCTTTCAACAATTTTTCCCGCGACAGATGCACAGAAATTTGACTGACTAAGCCTTGTGGAAACATAGAAATTGTTTCAACTGGGTCGAGTAATACAATATCGCCCTCATTGAGACTCAAGGTTTCATTTTTATAGTTCAACCGTATTTTGCCCGAATACTGCAAAATCAAAAAACAAAAACGATTATTTACTCGATCGATTTCATCCGCTTTTCGGACAATTTTGTTTGCATTATTTTTAATAAAAGCGATCTCAGTATCGCCCAATAAAAAACATTCGACTTCGCCAATGAACAAATCACGTGTACCATCAAAATCTGTTTCAAAATTACCGCAAACATTTTTGATATTACGCGTCCAAGTTATTAGTGCATCACGTACATATTGGTTCATCCGCTCACTTCCTTGTTTTACGGTTTAAACTGTTCAAAAATCGATATTAAATATACTTCTCGCTCATAAATTCTTTTGTTTATTATATAAATAGCGAATAGTCTAAAGCTGATAGACCCTTTCAACCTATCAGCTTATTAAGCCTTATACAATCCCCGCAATATCCTTTAAAATTTTAATAAAAATTTCCTTTTCATTTTCAGGATATTTTTCAAAAACTTCATTTTGATGGCTATCGGCAATATCAAACAGATAATGTGCGGTTTTCTTGCCCTTTTCCGTTAACTTAAAAAATCCATCCGTTTCAATCAATAAACCATCTTTTTTTAAGATAAGCGCAGCTTGTTCGATCTCACGCATCGGCATGGCAATATCACGTGGTAAATCTGCTTTATTGGATGCGGTACCACTGCCCAACACCAATAATAATCTTGCTTCACTGGTGCGAAATCCAGTGATTAACTGCTTCGGAATATAATCGGTCTGATAAAATTTAAACGCCCGACTCATTAAATAGCAGACATTACTATATAAATGCCCTTGATGTAATTCGCCTAAGTCTTCTGCTTCTACAGTATCTTTGAGCTGTAATAATGGATGAGGAATCACACCTGAATACGCACCTTGATGATACACCAACGGACTACGCCCTTGATCATGAAACTTAACGACTTTGCCAATTATAATCCAGTGATCACCACCTTCAATAATTTCGTGTCGTTCACATTCAAACACTGCTGAACAATGGTCTAGAACTGGTGATTGACCTGCACCAACCTGATAACTTGTACCTTCATACTTATCGATATTGCGACGGGAAAACTTATTGGACAACTCAATTTGAGAACCCGATAAAATATTTACCGCAAAATGCGTAGCTTGCTCAAATACAGAAAAACTCGATGATTTTTTATCGATACTCCATAAAATGAGTGGTGGGTCTAAAGACACTGAATTAAAACTATTTGCAGTGACTCCAACCTTCTCACCTTGCTCATTTTGTGCCGTAACAATGGTCACACCTGTAGCAAAATTACCCAATGCCCGTCTAAATTGCATTGGATCTATTTTGATTTCATCCATTGATTTTAATGAATTCATTATTCTCTCCTGAATCTTTTATCCTATTTAGCTCGGTATCTGAAATTGCTTAGTCCTGTTAAAAGCAATTAAATATCCAGTACCAATCGTGCTGACTTTGCACGGGAACAGCACACCAGTATTTGTTCATTACTGGCTTTTTCTTCATCAGTAAAATACACATCACGATGATCAGGCTCACCTTCGATCACATCGCACATACAGGTTCCGCAGACGCCCTGTTCGCAAGACATTTCAATCTCAATCCCTTCTCGTGCCAGTGCTTGCAGAATGGTTTCTTCGGCATTGACCATGATGATCTTGCCACTACGCTCAGCAACAACTTCAAATGCATCACCGTTGGTTTCAACCTCAACCTGAAAATATTCCTTATGAATCTGTTGCTCAGGAAAATTTTGCGTCAATGCCAAATTAATCACCCAATCCATAAACCCATTGGGACCACAGGTATAGATATGGCTTGCTTTGTCTATGTCCTGAATGGCGGATTGAAAAAACTCGCGATGGCTGGCCCCTTCCGATTTAAAATGAAAGGTGGTAAAGGGCGCCAATACACTATTTCTAATTTCATCGACAAAGGCACATTGCTCTGGGCTTGCCCCGCAATAATGCAGTTCAAAAGATGCGTTTTCTTGTACCAATTGATAGGCCATGGTGATCAAAGGGGTAATTCCAATCCCCCCACCCACCAGTACAGCATGTTTGGCTTTGACTAATGGAAACAGATTTTTCGGTTCACTGACCTGTATTTGCATACCATCTTTTAAATCATCAAAAGCCGAGACTGAACCACCACGCGATTCTGGATCACGTAAAATCCCCAGTCTGAATATGCCAACATCCTTTGGGTTTTGGCATAGTGAGTACTGACGCACCATACCATTGGGTAAGTGCACATCAATATGCGCACCTGCTTCAATTTTTGGTAATGTGGCAGAATTTGCAGATTCAAACTCCATGACTGCAACATTCCCACCTTCTACATGACGGTTTCTGACAACCACGTTATAGAGTGTAGCCATGATTTATCTCCCTTTTATGCATCTCGCCCAAGGCTTAACGCATAAATAATCCACCGTTAATATCCCACGTCGCCCCAGTGACAAATGCAGCGCTTGGGCTTGCCAACAAGGCACAGGTTTCAGCAATAAATTCCATACTACCTAATGCTTTGACTGGGATATTTTGAATAAATTGCGCCATTTTCTCGTCAGATACCACACTGTGTACAATCGGTGATTCCATTGGCCCAGGTGCTACGGCGTTCACAGTCACACCTTTAGCAGCAAACTCTTTGGCAAAGATTTTGGTCAAAGTTACAATTGCACCTTTGGTTGCAGCATAGTGTGCTCCTGTTGCAGTACCTCCATTTTGCCCTGCCAATGAAGCCATATTGACGATACGGCCATAGCCTTGATCTGCCATATATTTGCCAATAATCTGACATGCTTGAAAGGTTCCTCGCTGATTCACTTGAGTGATCCAATCAAAGTCAGCTGCAGTAATCTCTAAAACAGGGGTTGCCTTGGTGACCGTCGCATTATTAATCAACACATCCAATTTACTGAATTTTTGTTGAATCCACTGCACTGCGGCATGAAAATCTTGCTCAACTGAAATATCCAGTTTTAACGCAAACATATTCTCCGCATTAGGACTACGTGCTTTGGCATTTTCAGCCTTTTCTAAGCTGCTGGCAGAGACAATCACTTGATGCCCCTGTGCTGCAAAATATTCGGCGATCACATTCCCTAAACCAGATGCTGCGCCCGTGACTAAAACAACCTGTTTCATTTTTGCGCTCCTAGAGGATGTAACTGATACCCGCCAAAGTATCGGTCGAGTTGACTAAGTTGATAATTTTACGATTGATCTTAAAGCCTTGTTCTGGATCACGAACCAAATGAAAAATCACATCTGCGGTGTAATGTTTCAAGCTTTCCTTACGGAATTCACGAAGGTTTTGTGCACAGCGTAAAATGATTTCACCATCCTCATCTTTTACGACACGGATACGTGACACGCTACGGACGGTATTGGCTTTGGGTGCAGTCGAAATCGCTTCACCATTTTCCAAACGTTCTACCCGTAATGTACGCATATGATTGTTGTCATAGGCATAGTTCAAATTATTTTCATAATCCTTGAGTGTCGGATCAATCGGAATGATATACACGCCTTTTTCATTCCATAGATTGAGCCATTCACGGTATTCACTGTGATCTAACATGTCAGCTTCAGCCCAAACAAAAGCAGTCACTTCATTTAATAATTGCAAATTCATGTTCATGCTACTCTCCTTAAGCCGTCATCATCTTTTTCCACTGCTGATAAGCAGCGCGCATTCCAGTTTCTGCACTGACATCACTCTTTAAGCCATCTTCAGTTTTTACTTCACCGGGTAAACCACGGTTCAACATGATCCATAAATCATGACCAGCATTGGCACCATGTTGCACACGTTCCCACGCTTCTGAGTCATCAGGTGTACCAAAACCAAATGGACCTTGGAAATGTTCATGTAGACGTAAGCGATATTGATTGGCAATCTGTGGACCACCATCCATCGTGATCACGGAATGATGAATTTCAGTTTCATTGACTGAAATCGGTTGCATAACACGGAAGAAGGCCATTGAACAGGCAATGTTCGGGAACAGGTTTAAGTTAAAACCAGAGCCACCCACAGCGCGTACAATACGGCGTACTTCAAGTTCTTCATGCCCTTCATCACGTAACGCCTGTGCAAGCTCTTCAAAACGTTCCTGAATTGGGCGTTCCATCAACTCTTCATCTAAATCAACCAGTTCAGGAATCATCACCATGACACTGTGTCCATTGCCTAAATCTTCAACATAGCCAGGTTGATTTTCAAAATTAAATAATTCTTCAGTCTTCTCATCGACTGAACTTAAGAATGACTTATGTACCAACGGAAAATGATAGGCATCGGTGGTATTTTCCAGCTGGATTTTCCAGTTGCCTGGGAAACGGAAACGATGTTCACCCAATACTTTAATTGGATAACCTGCGCCTTGTTTCATAAACAAATCAATCCATTTTTTCGCAGCGCCCAAGAAATCCGCTAAAGGTTCAATATCGTCTTTAAAGGTGGCGAAAATCATACCGTTGTATTCTTCAACACGTAGGCTAATCAATGGAAACTCTGATTTATCCAGACATTCACCATAACTTTCAGGTGAAGGTACACCACGTAATGAACCATCCAATGCATAGCTCCATCCGTGATATGGGCAAACAAAACTGTTGGTTTTGCCTTTTTTATGTTCACATACAGTTGCTGCACGATGGCGGCAACGATTGAGCAATACATGGACTTTTTTCTTACGGTCACGTACAACGACCACAGGTTGCTTACCAATATTAATAGTTTTATAGCTACCACCATCTGGAATTTCGCTGGCATGTGCCACCCAAACCCAAGTGCTGTAATAAATCTTTTCCATTTCATCATCAAAGACACGCGCATCTTTATATAAAGAGGTATGTGCACGATCACTTTGAACTAACTCACTGTAATCAATGTTAATATTCTGCATTGGAATAATACTGTTCATATCCATTATCCTTTTCAATTTATCCATAACTTATTGCTGAGACGGTACTGGCAATATCGCTGTACTGTTCCAGTGAGACACGGGGCGACTAAAAATATTTTCAGTCTGAAAATGTTTGATCTTCCATAGACCATCGGTTTGCTGTTTAAATTTCACACTGAGTTTTGCGGCATTTAAATGGCTATCTCCATTGAGAAAGGTCGAGGTTTGCAACATCAACCAGCTTGCATTGGCCTGATCGCCTGCAATATAAATTTGTTCTGAGCTGACAAAATGCGCATTCATCACAAAATGTGATTCGGCTTGGGTATAGCTTTTAAACATGTCAAAAATGGCTTGCCATGAAGCATAGCGACCAAAAGATTGCGCATATTTCTCACCAATTCCTTCCCAAATACTGTCCTGATCAAATAAATCCATTAATTCATTGAGGTCAGTCTTGGCATTTAATCCATCACAAATTTCCATATAACGATGAATACAATTACGAATCGCGTTTTGCGCTTCGAGCTGCTCTAAGCGTTGTAAGATAACGGTCAAATCCATCTTGCTATTCATGTCATATTCATCCTTGGACATCTCGTGATTATTTAAATTCGGCTTATAAATAACCGGGTGCTGGCTGCATACCAAAGCTCACCAAAGCGGCATTTTGTAAAGTGGCATCGCCCATAAAGGCATGCTGAGTCACCACATTGGTATCATTCACAAAACGGCTAAATGGGTTATGGGTATAAATTGCAGTCATGCCCGCCAGCATTTGAATTTTGCGCGTTACGCGTGCGCAAACTCGAGCAACATGGGTACAAGACAAACGCATCTCACTGATCTGTTCTGGCGTTGGCGTACCACCTGCAATAATCTCATTCCAAACGATTTGCATAGTGTCGTAGAACCAAACACGTGCTGCTTTAAACTCAGCTTCGACTTGGGCAAATTCATATTGGGTGACTGGACGACTGGCAATTTCAGCACCACCTGTGATAGATGATTTGCCAGGTGCTAACTTTTGGAATTCTTCCAACGCTGCTGCTGCAACACCGATCCCGACCACAGTTAACACCTGTGTTGCCAATGACAGTGATGGATATTTAAAAAATGGTTCCGAAAGTTTAGACGGTTCACCACGAATAAAGGTCCAGTCATTGTTAACAAAGACATTATCGACTAGTAGATCATGACTGCCTGTTCCCTTTAAGCCGACTGTATCCCAAGTCATTTCGATTTGCGCTTGTTTTGCTGGGATAATTGCTAAACGTGGGAGACCTTGTGTGGTGTTATTGACCTGTGGACTAATCCCCACTCCAATAATATCGGCTCCCATACAACCACTGGAAAATTTCCATCGACCTTTTACCACCACGCCATCAGCTCTTAAATCTGCGGGTTGCGGTGGAAAAATACCTGCTGCAAATACAATATCTGGGCTCTCTTTATATAATTCTTCAAGCGTTGCTTCAGGCAGGCTACCCAAATAAGCAGGGCTCATCCCAAAACTCGCAACCCATCCCACGGACCCATCCGCTTTAGACAAACGTTCAATCAACTCACAAAATTGTTGAGGTGACCATTCATTGCCGCCAAAACGTTTCGGTACCAATGCACGATAGACTCCAATCTGCTTTAACTTATCGATAATGTCTTGACTCACATACGCTTGGTTATCGAACTCGCCTGTACAAGCACGTTCTCGAATCTCCTGACAGAGTGCTTCTAATTCCGTTATTGTTGTGTCCATTACAAATTCCTTTGTCGATAAATTATTCATTACCCAACTCCTTGTCATTTATTGCGCGGCATCCACGATATATTTCGCAATTGCACACACCAGCTCATCCGAATTTCGTTTCGCCACGATTTGTAAACCCACTGGTTGTCCTTCGCTGGTTTTGAGCGGTATTGAAATCGCAGGATGACCAGATAAATTGAATGGACGCACCAATGAAGTTAAGTTCAACAGTGCAACCATATGTTCTGCATCGATTAATTTGGGTGGGATTTGCGGAAGGGTTGGCAGTAACACGGCATCATATTTTTCCAATAAACCGTCAATTTCATTGATAAATTGTGCTTTGACCGCTTCCGCCTCTTTTACTTGTTGCGCCGTGGTTTGCGCAGATTTGAGCAAGCGAGCATGGATATCGTCACCCAGCAAACCAGTTTTGGTTAACTCACCATACGCCTGCCAATTTTCATAATTAATGATTTGCATCCCTGCATCATAAGCAGGTTCAAACCATTCAGATTTCACTGGTGTAGCTGACAGATTCGCCTGAGCAAGAAATTGCTGAATACAGTTCAATACCGTTGGGTTCGCATTTACCTCAAGCCAAGCCAGTTTCGGCGTATGCGCTAATTTTTCCAAAGCATGGAAACTTGGATCAATTATCTGCATCGCGGTTTCAATCATTGCAACCGAAGCGGCAAATGGTCCCACGCAATCCAGCGAACTCATGGCCGGATGTATCCCTTGACGACTGACGCGATTGAATGTCGGTTTAAAACCATACACCCCACAACATGCCGCTGGCATACGAATTGAACCACCAGTATCGGTACCTAAAGTGAAATCAGCCAGTCCCGCGGCTACGGCAGCAGCAGACCCACTCGATGAACCACCTGGAATTAGATCAGGATATTGAGGATTGATTGCAGTGCCAAAAACAGGATTGATCCCGGTAATACCAAAAGCCAACTCATGTAGATTGGTTTTTGCGGTAATTTGGCAATCCGCTGCCAAAATACGCTCTACCACTTCTGCATTCTTTGTTGCAGAAGGCTTATCCATCAAGGCTTTGCTCCCGATCATGGTCTTTAGACCTTGAATATCAATGGAATCTTTCACCATGACTTTTAAAGCACCGCGTCCTATTTGTACGTCTTGTACAACAATATTCATTCACTTTTCCATGTATTTTTGTACTTAATACCAATATCGGAAAAAGTAATGTAATTGTCAAGATGTTTTTATCAGAAAGAGCAAAGATTTTTTCTTTAATTTTTGTATAATGATGAATATTCATCTTTATAAAGTTATCACTTTGCTATGCTTACTCATTTAGAACAATTTCTACCTAATAATGAACCTAGCAGTTTACAAAGCTATCCTTTCTTTTGGATTTCTCAAGTGAATGGTAAATACACACAACTTATTGAAAAATCAATAAAAAAACTAGGTATCGACAATACACGTCGTAAAATCATTTTAAGTACCAATGCTTTGCAACAAGCTAGTATTACCGAAATTGCCAACCTCTCTACCCTTAAATTGACCACAGCAACCAAAGCCATTTATCGCCTAGTTGAAGATGATATTGTGCAGGTTTTTTCGTCAGAGTCTGATGAACGTATCTCGATGGTCAAGCTCACAGACAAAGGTAAAGAATTGGTGGAGCAGATCAATCAAATCAGCCAAGTGACTTTATCTGGGATTTTAAATGCCTTTGAAGATGAGGAATTGCATCAGTTAAATGCACAATTGAAAAAGCTATTCAATTTGATGCCATCAAGCTAAATGCTATAAATAAACGCCCATTAGCTGAATGCGATGGGCGAATTGTTCAGTTCATCACGTTGTGGACTGTAAAATATTAAACGGTGGTTTTAACTTACTTTTTTCAATTCGATCTGAAAAGGTCCGTAAAACATCTTGTTTATATTGATGAATATCCACATCCGCATAATTATAAAAGCCCTGCTTTTCACGAAGGCCATTACGCTGCTGCCGCATATTTTCCGCAATAATTTCAGGTGTTCGAAAACGCTCCCCCAGCTCTTTTTGCAAATATTGCGAGGCATAATACAAGATATCGCCACCGCCCCAATCAATAAACTCCAATAAGCCTAAAACAGAAAAACGCAAACCAAAACCGGTACGAATAGCAATATCAATATCTTCTGCCGAAGCGACTCCATCTTCAACCATACGTGCCGCTTCATTCATTGCCAAGGCCTGAATCCTTGGCACAATATAACCCGCCTTGGCATTACAAACCACAGGTACCTTACCAATCGCCTGTAGAAATTGCTTAAGCTGAGTCAGCACCTCATTTGAGGTCTGGTCAGAACGGCTTAACTCCACCAAAGGCATGAGATAAGCAGGATTTAGCCAATGTGCATTGACCACTCGCTCAGGATGCGAAATCATTTGCGCAATATCCGTCACTAAAAATGTGGATGTGGTCGAAGCCACAATACACTGCTGTGAAAGATATTGATCCAGCCAAGCAAAAATTTCTTGTTTGGCTTGTTTTACTTCTGGTACAGCCTCAAGGATCAACGCACAGCTTGGTAATATGCCTGTAGCAGCCTGTTTAGATAAAATCGCAATCTTATCCAAAACAAAAACTTGCTGGTCTGCTTGAATAAACTGAATTTTCTCAAGCAACTGTAACTCTTGCTGTAAATCAGCACGAATTTGAGTTTGATATTGTTCAAATTCAGCTTCACTGCGCTGTTTCGCATCAATCAAATCAACGCTAAGTCCGGCATAAGCAAAAGCAATCGCAATGGCTTTGCCCATACGCCCAGCACCGAGCACTGCAATTTTTTCGATCATTTGCATTTTAGACTCCTTGTTGCAAAATCGCTTGCAGTTCTGCTGGGCTTTTATCCGCAAGACCTAAACGCTCAAAAGTACGTCCTTGTTGATATAAATCCTTACCCGTGACCGCTGACGCGATATTTAACAATCCTTCAGCAACAGGGGTTGCGACACCTGCCCAACGTCCCACAGAAACTAAAAAAGATAATCCTAAACGAGTGTCTTCTAACATATAACGATGTGAATCTAAGTCGATATCCTCACGCCAGTCACCACTGTCAGTTAATTTTCCATGTGCCCCACGCCCATACATCCATTCATCACCCTCACCTTCATGATTATAATGATCCGCCAAAGGAAAATGTGGTGCGGCATATCCCAATGCTTCACGCAGTTGCATTCGTTCCGCATCGAGTTGATTGGTGACACGACGAATTGAGGGTTGAGTACCTTCGTTATGAATATCCCACGCTTCAAAATGTTCAAGTGGACCCGCATTCATCAAAATTAAAGGTGGATGAATAATTGGTCCAGCATTCATCAATGCACCACTTAAGCTGTCCTCAACGGGTTCAACGCTAGGATATGCCTGTTTAAGCACGTGAAATGCATGTTGTGACAATACACTTGGAAATACGCCTGTGGGTAAACGGGTCGCATAACCACTAATCACAATTTGATTCACCCCATGTTTACGCACCAAATAAGGCAAAGTTCCCGTTTCTGCAAATGCCACTTGCGCAGTGTTACCTGCTTGTTGCATCGCCTTGGCAAAGATAAAACTACCAAATGTCGCTGGTGGTAAGTACACCACTTGCCCAGCTTTAAAAAATGGCGCTGCTTGACGGGCTAAATCATCATGTGTGGTCGCAGGTAATGGAATAATAATCAACTCAGCATGTTTAATGGCGCGTTGCAAATCATCAGACAAATTAATCTGACTCTTTTCAAAACCCACTGTCACAGTGCGATCGCCCCGATAATCCTTAATCTTTAATTGGCCAGTGGCAGCAAGTTGTTGCAAAGCATCTGAATCACGGCGCCATAACAGCACCTCATGCCCTTTTTCAGCCATTTCTGCCGCAGCTGCATAACATCCATGACCGCCACCTAAAACTGTAATTTTCATCATTGCTCTTCCTGATTTATTTCAATTCATCATAGAAGCGCAATAACCTGCTGGCTTATCCAAACACGCAACACGTGTTCAGTTTACGAAAGCATTGTACTCATTTGAACAGGACTCATTTTTAAAGTTTTAGAGGGCACACACCCATAACGTTTTTTATACAGCGTAGAAAAATGCCCTAAACTTTGGAAGCCATGACGCAGCACAATATCCGTCACTGTTTCATTGGTTTGAGCTTGCTGTAAAGCCAGATGTACCCGTTCAAGTCGCTGATCACGGATATACTCGACTGGGGTTTGTTGTAAATACTGGCTAAAGCCTTTTTGCAATGTGCGGATCGACACCTCACAACACTGGCTTAAATCTGCTAATGAAATCGGTTGTTCTAAATGATCCTGAATATACTTTTGTGCTTTTTTTAGATAGCCGGGCAAAATATGCTGTCTTTGCAAATTAAGCTGATCAGTATAGTTATTTGGGATCTTCAATAAAATCAGTTCAATTAAATACTGGGTAAAACTCGCAGAGATAAAGCTCCAATTTTGAATATGATAATAGGCATGGCACAAATAATTGAGGGTTTCAATAATCGAGTCTATGCCTTCCTCGGTACAGGACAAACTCATATCAAAGATAACCGGTTCATGACTGGTATGCCCCAACATTTTAAACAATTGGGTTTCTACATCATGTTGAGCAAGTTTTAAAATAATATTTCGGCAATGCTGATTGGTCTGGATTTGCTGTTGAGTATGCGGATGCGTAATCGACATAATCCCGACTGACTGTAGCACCTGTTGGTCTTCTATACCGACTTTACATTGACCTTCCAGTGTCAATCGAAATAAATAAAAATCAGAAACCTCATCAATGGTGATTATCACAGGGGCACTATATTTAAGATCGTACAAGGCACAATTACCAAAGCGAAAGCCATTTAAACGGGTATTTAACGGTTCACGCACTTCCACCTCAAAACGATGAGGGCTTAAATAATAGCTGACCTGATCTTTAATGGTTTGATAATCATCCGATTTAAACAACAGCAGCTCATTTAGATAATCCAATTTGAAAAACTGTTCCATTCTTTCACTCCCTGATTATGGATTGGCCAAACAAGTCACAAAGCCCATTACAAAGAATGGGCGCTGTGACTGATTGAGAACACCATTGGATTAAGAGGCATGTTCCTGCTGCATACTGGCGCTAAATGCCTTACAGCCCTTTTTCAATAAGATAAATGCCAACACACATGAAATCGTACCCACGATAGACAAAGACATCCCCACCATCAGTGGATTTTCAAAGATTTTATCTGTAATCAATGCCACCAACGTGGTACCGATCCCAACCGCAACCAAATTACTGATCAGCAAAAATACAGCTGAGATTTGTGCACGCAACTGATTCGGTGCCAGCATTTGCATTGCTGTGGTTGAAATTGGCATTGGGAAAGAGGCAAAAAACATGGCAGGGACCAGAAATACCACAGAAAGCCACAGCTCATTGACTTGGGTAAAGACCATAATTGGTAAAATTAATCCTACGATTCCGATCACACCGGTAATCATTGGCGCGTCCTTACGTCCTTTTTGAATAAACCAGTCATTGAGCCAGCCTGCACAGAATACGCCAAGAATATTTGCCACCAATAACACCGTGCCTAGCATATAGCCTGCTTCTGTCGGTGTAAGGCCAAACTTACGCATGTAAAATGCTGGTGACCAACTAATCAAGCAATACAGCGCCATTGCATAGAAAGTAAAACCTAAATAATGGCAAGTAAAAGTACGACTATGTTTTTTGATAAACTTAAACGCATCTTTCATATTGGTCTTTTCAACTTGACCTTGTGCATTTAAACGCTGACCTTTGCGTTGCGGTTCTCTCACCGTAAGTAACACCAGTAAGCCAATAAACACTCCAGGTAAGCCTACGATAATAAATGCTGCCTGCCATGCTCTTAATGCACCAAATAAAGGAACCTGAATGGTGTCCATATTTTTAAGCAAGCCAATCACATAACCGCCGACCAGAAAAGCAATCCCTCCACCGACAAATGAACCAATTGAATATACTGCAACAGCACGGCCTAATTTGTCCTTGCTAAACATATCACTAAACATTGAATAAGCTGCAGGAGATAAAGCGGCTTCGCCCACCCCAACACCCATACGGCTTAAAAACAGTTGAATAAAGTTTTTACTTAAACCACAGAATGCAGTTGCAATACTCCAAAATACCACCCCGACTGCAATAATTTTTGGTCGCGAAAATCGGTCTGCCAAATAGGCCAGTGGCAATCCCATAAAGGCGTAAAACAACGAAAAGGCGAGACCATGTAATAGACTAAATTGGGTATCTGACAAACCTAGATCAGCCTTAATTGGTTCAATCATCAGTGCCAGTATTTGCCGATCTATAAATGAAAAGATATAAGCCAACATGCACAGCGAAACAACATACCATGCATATGTATTTGAATGAGAGCCTGTTGACTCTGGTGAATGAGTATCCATTTTTCTTCCTTGTCCATGCATTTTTATGATTGGTATCTTTAAGAAGACGTCGCGTATTCGAGGAAATATCCATTTCCTATCCACCTTCATAAAGAAAAGCTTAGCCTACTATAGTTATTTTTACATGGAATTTTCCATGTTATTTTAAGTATATAGTTATACCTTTTGCGTCACAATGCTCAACTCGAACAAATTCATTTTATTTAAAATAATAGATATCAATAAGATGCTATGTTTTTTAAATTGGAAATTATTTTTGGGAGCGATCTTGAAACATACGTTAAAAATTTAATTTTAAAATAATATTGAATTTTACATTTATTTTTACATAATATAAAAAATACACCTCTCATAGGAAATGGATATGCCACTGTCAAAACAAGATGCAATTGAAAGTATACATAGCATGCACGTACTGATTGAACGTATTTTTAACGGGAAACATACAGAACAAGATCTTCCCCTACTTATTGAATATTTTTCCGATCATTTTGAGATGGTCGGTGCAGCTGGAAAGCGTTTTTCCTTGGCCGATGTCAAAGGGCTGTTTAGCAATAATCAGGGCAAGATGCCAGATCTAAAGATCGAAATTTATGATGAACAAATTTTGATGCAAAGTGAACAAAGCATTGTTCTCACCTATACTGAAAAACACACCAAGGAATCAGGAATTCTAGTTCGACGTTCTTGTGCGCTGATTGAAGAAATTCAAGGAAAAATGCTATGGAGTTACTTACAGGAGACTTTTTTACCTTAAATAGCTGTAAGTCATAATAACTTCATTTTCCAATGCAACGCTTTAAGTTCAATAAGATATCAATTTAGAATATAAATGATTGAGTTGCGACTTAAAGCTTAGTCCCCCGTTTTTGGCAAACACTTTGTCTGTTTTCATCCCCATCATTAAAATTTTACTTAAAAACAAATTTACGGCGAAGTTCAATTCAAAAATATGAGGGTCTGTTGACATTTCATAAATGGCTTGCGTTGTAGGCAAAAATTGAGCAGACAAGGCATGAAATGAAGAGAATAGCGAGACTATTTTCGAGTTTCATAACGAAGGCTGAGATAATTTTAGCCACAACCCTGAGCAAGAACAAAGCACTGCTTTGTTTACAGCGCAAGGCGCAGCGGGGGGACTAGCGTGTTTTTTGCCGCTACGTCGTTACGAACTACTCATTTAGAATGACTAAATTTCGTATTTCGTGCCTAGTATCGCCTAAAAAACACACATAGTCGCAAACATAGACGAATTGTTAACAGACCCTATTTATTTCAAAAGTATGCATCTTGTTATGTATAAAACAGATTGAAAATCCTATCGCAATCTCCTCCACAAAAATGTATCCAAGCATTTAATCTGCATAAAGTGGATAAACACATGGAAAATCTGGATAGAGCCTTTCTTTAAATCGCGGTTCAATCAAACAAAGGACTGATTGGATAGAGGAAGAGCCCATGACTGCACGTAACCTCGCCGAATGGCAAAATTTTGTACACAGCTGTATCGATTTTCGACCAAATGATGGTGTTTATCGAATTGCTCGCGATATGTTTACCGAACCAGAACTATTTGATCTCGAAATGGAACTCATTTTTGAAAAGGTCTGGATTTACGCTTGCCATGAAAGTGAAATTGCCAATAACAATGATTTCATTACAGTACAGATTGGCCGACAACCGATCATTATCAGCCGTGATGGTAAAGGCGAACTACATGCCATGGTCAATGCCTGTGAGCATCGTGGTGCAACCTTGACCCGTGTGGCCAAAGGCAATCAGTCTGTATTCACCTGCCCGTTTCATGCTTGGTGTTATAAGTCGGATGGGCGTTTGGTTAAGGTCAAAGCGCCAAATGAATATTGTGAAGATTTTGATAAATCTAGCCGTGGTTTAAAACAAGGCCGTATTGCCAGCTATCGTGGATTTGTTTTTGTCAGTCTGGATACTCAGGCTACAGATTCACTGGAAGACTTTTTAGGTGATACTAAAGTGTTTCTTGACTTGATGGTTGATCAATCACCAACGGGTGAGCTTGAAGTATTACAAGGTAAATCTGCTTATACTTTTGCAGGCAACTGGAAACTACAAAATGAAAATGGTCTGGATGGCTATCACGTTAGTACCGTGCATTATAACTATGTTTCCACCGTTCAACATCGCCAGCAAGTTAACGCAGCCAATGGCAGTGAACTTGACACACTTGATTATAGTAAATTAGGTGCGGGTGATGCCGAAACGGATGATGGTTGGTTTAGCTTTAAAAATGGACATAGTGTGCTGTTTAGTGATATGCCAAATCCAGCGGTACGTCCTGGTTATGATGTGGTGATGCCTTATCTGCTGGAAAGGTTTGGGGAAAAGCGCGCTAAATGGGCCATGCACCGTTTACGTAACCTCAACCTTTATCCAAGCCTGTTCTTTATGGATCAGATCAGTTCACAACTGCGTATTGTCCGTCCTGTGGCATGGAATAAAACCGAAGTCATCAGCCAATGTATTGGTGTCAAAGGTGAATCAGCGGAGGCACGTCGTAACCGTATTCGTCAGTTTGAAGACTTTTTCAATGTATCAGGATTGGGTACACCAGATGATCTGGTGGAATTCCGCGAACAACAAAAAGGCTTTCAGGGCCGTTTAGAACGCTGGAGTGATATCTCACGCGGTTATCATCAATGGAATTATGGCCCATCACAAAATTCACAAGATCTTGGTATTGAACCCGTGATCACAGGGCGTGAATTTACTCATGAAGGGCTATATGTCAACCAGCATGGTCACTGGCAACGCCTGCTCCTCAATGGACTCAATAAAAAAGCACTTAAGATGCAAGAAGTCACTTTTTTAAATCAATCTGTTACGGATGAGGTGTAACCATGTCTCTAGAACTTCATTTTGCAGTGTCTCAATTCCTTTATAAAAAGGCGGAACTGTGTGATCGCTATGATTGGGATGCTTACCTTGAACTCTATGATGAAGATAGTGAATATCATATCCCGCAATGGATTGATGACCATCACTACGTTCAAGATCCCAATCAAGGCTTGTCCTATATTTATTACCCCGATCGTTCAGGACTTGAAGATCGTGTGTTCCGTATCCGTACTGGAAAAGCAGCTTCTGCAACGCCTTTACCGCGCACTCAACATAATATTCACAATGTACAAGTAAAGACTCAAGAAGATGGTTTGGTTGAGGCAAAGGTAAGTTGGCGCACGCTTTATAATCGTCAGGGCCTTGAAGGATGCTTTTATGGTCATGCCACTTATTTGCTCCGTCCAACTGAAGATAGTTTCCGTATTCGTCGTCAACACAGCGTATTGCTTAATGACAAGATAGATTCGGTTCTCGATTTCTATCACGTCTAAGGAGAAATACAATGAGTCATTCTGTTGCACTCAACTTTGCCGATGGTAGAACATTTTTTATCGCAGTACAGGAAGACGAATTGCTGTTGGACGCAGCGGTTCGTCAAGGAATCCACCTCCCGCTCGATTGCCGTGAAGGTGTTTGTGGAACCTGTCAGGGGAAATGTGAAACGGGTATTTATGAACAAGAATATGTTGATGAGGATGCATTAAGCGAACGTGATTTGGCTGAACGTAAAATGCTGGCTTGCCAGACACGGGTTAAGTCTAATGCCGCTTTTTATTTCGATCATAGTTCCGAAATCTGTAATGCGGGTGAGGCTTTAAAAATCACTACGGTGGTTACTGCTGTTGAATTGGTTTCAGAAACCACCGCGATCTTGCATCTGGATGCCAGTAGTTTTGACAAGGAACTGAATTTTTTACCAGGTCAATATGCACGTTTACAAATTCCAGAGACTGACGATTGGCGTTCTTATTCATTTGCCAATCGTCCCAATGCCAACAATCAACTTCAGTTTTTAATTCGTCTGCTGCCAGATGGTGTAATGAGTAATTATCTCAGAGAACGTTGTCAGATTGGACAAAGCCTGATGATGGAAGCGCCTTTAGGTAGTTTTTATCTACGTGAAGCTGAACGCCCTCTGATCTTTATTGCAGGTGGTACAGGTTTATCGGCTTTTTTAGGTATGCTCGATAATATTGCCGATCAACCAAATCAACCCTCAGTACAACTCTATTATGGTGTCAATACAGAAGCCGATCTATGTGAACAAAAGCGTTTGATCGCCTATGCAGAAAAGATCAAAGACTTTAGTTATCATCCGATCATTTCAAGCGCCTCAGAACTATGGCAAGGAAAATCAGGCTATATCCATCAACATCTGGATAAACAACAACTTCAACAACAGCGCTTTGATATGTACTTATGTGGCCCGCCACCGATGATCGAAGCCGTTAAATCTTGGCTAGATGAGCAATCTATCGAAGATTGTTCGATTTACAGTGAGAAATTCTTACAGAGCAATACGGTTAGAACTTAGTTTTAACAACAAAATGCGTGTCATATCTTAAGATATGACACCAACTCACAGCAGGGTTAAGCTCAAAATGATTCGAATCTTAATTGGGCAACAAAACTTATTAAATAGCGAGATCATAGAATGATTTATTGATGGAATTTGAATATTTTTTCTACGTGGCCTGAATATTTCAGTTTTGTGATATCCTGATATTTGCAATAATATGAGGATTTTTAATATAATTATATTATTCAATAAGTTAAACCAATAAAAACAACCAAAAATAAATTGATCATTTTAGTCAGATTTGCTATACATAGAGATAGATCTTAAGGAATAGGATCATATAAAGAGTACAAAGCATGATCAACGCTATCCTTTATTTTTTTAAAAATACCATAACGTTTTTATTGATTTGATCACGCCAAACTAGACTAAAAATATGTTGTATCGAGGTATTTTACTTGGTCTATTTTTTGCTTAACTCTTTATATCACTGCCAGCCACTTAAAGTTTTAAGTATTGTTTAGTGCATTTTAATCAGGTCATCATGTGACATAAAGATTAGCTGTAATAAACAAGCCAGCCAAAAGGAATATTTATGAGTCAGGTCGATCCTACTATGGAATTCAATGGACGTCATTTACAACAATGCCCCATTTTTTCATCGCAAAACTTAGTCTTTCAGCATCAAGACTTGGGCGAAACCTGCAAAAGTGTTGGGCAAATCTTCAAACCGCATCTATTAAAAATCGTACAACAACAAAACGATTTTCACTCATCCATGCACCATCTTAAAGCAGGACGATTATCCATCAGTCGTCTTGAATACAGTGCCGATGTCTATATTGAACCTGACCATTTAGAAAAATTTTATCTGATTCAAATCCCAACACAGGGATATGCAGAAATTGAAATGAATCAACAAAAATTTATTTCTTATCCGCAAGTTGCCTCTCTAATTTCACCCGAACAATCGCTAAAAATGCGCTGGCATGCCAACTCCCCACAGCTGATTCTCAAAATTGATAAAGATGACCTTTTACAGCACTGCCGCCAGCATCTTCCAGACGCACAGCAGCACCCTCCTATTTTTGAACCCAAGCTTGATCTTTCTACCCAAGGTGGTGCTTATTTTTTCCAATTGATGCGTACATTGATGGATGCGCTTGCTTGTGAACAGCATCCTTTGCATCACCCAATGGCATTTAAGCAGTTTGAATCCAGTCTATTTAATGCCCTGATTTACGGCCAAGCCAACAGCTTATTGCATCAAATCGATCAGTACAGAGAAAAAGCCATTTCACCTTATTTTGTCAAACGTACCGAAGCCTATATGCGTGAAAATCTACACGCAAATTTAACCATTGAACAATTGGCTGAACAGGCAGGCGTAAGCGTACGTACATTATTTGCAGGATTTAAAAGCTTTTTAAACACTACTCCAATGTCATATTTAAAAGAGTTGCGTTTTGAACAAGCGCATATGGAACTCCTACAAAATGAGCATGTCTCAGTCACAGATGTCGCGTTTAAATGGGGCTTTAGTCATCTTGGACGTTTTTCTCAGGAATATAAACGTCGTTATGGTGAATTACCCTCTTGTACACGCCGTAGCACCCTTGAACAGCAAGATCTTAGGTTTAAGCCATATTCTTAAACAACCGATGAGATTTAGTTAGAGATTTTATTCATTATAAATAATTAAAAAACCTATTTAGACGTATCTAAATAGGTCAAGTATATCTGTCAGTATGTTGCCATAGCGTTTCAAATCAGAAGTGATGAATATAGCGTAATTGCAAACGAGTTCCTTCAGGACGATTTTTTGCATCCTGTTCAAAATAGGCATTTGTCACGATATGATCATGTTTAGAAAAGCTATACATCGCCCCCGGTCCAATCGCCCACACTTGTTCACGTGTGCCTGTTAATTTTTCACCCTCTACTTCCGTGTCAGTAATTTGCTTGAGCCAGTAACCATTGATCCCTAAGCGTAATTGTGGTGTAAGCGCATAGTCGGTTGCAAAATTGGCATGGATCGCTTGCCCTGCCTGAATATCATCTGCAAGACCGAAGCTATAATTTGGATCATCATTTTTAAAATTGTACAAATAGTGCAGACGTGTAGAAACCGTCCACTTTGGATTAAACCAATAAGTTGCTGCCCAGTATGGATCAAATGAGACGGCATTATTGCCCGGATTAATATTTTTATTCTGATCATATTTCCCTGTCGGTAAATTAACCTGAAATTCAAAACGTTGTACGAATTTGGGCCCATCTTTGCCCATGACTGGGTCAAACTGGATAAATGGCCCAATCATCAGATCACCAAAACCCCCTTGGGCTTTAATCGCGGCATTATTTAAACCATCATCCATATCCATTTTACTGACAAATGGAATCAGCACATTCAATCCTAACGATGCGTGTTCACCTACACGCACATCGGACAGATAACTAACTTGTTCAACAATGACTTGATAATTTAAGTCGGTCTTGGGTAAAGCTAACCGATGAGCTTGATTGTCTTTTAACTTGTTCGAATCATAATTTTGCAGATACGTTTGAGAATACCACCCCGGCCCAGCAGGCAGTCCACCATCCAGAAAACTGGTCATGCCCAGATTCACTGTCGGCAAGTCATATGCCTGTGCTGCAACCGCAGTTAAGACCACTGTTCCAGCAAGAAAACCTCTTTTGATCACATTATTTTTCATTTTCGATCCCCGAAAAAAATCACGATCAAAATTGATCGTGATTGTTGCTGTTAAATACTCAGTTCTGGATGCGCTGCAGCAATACGATACTTGCCCGCATGAAACACCAAAGGCTCACCAATACGATGTTGATAATGTTCAATCTGACCAATAAAAATCAGATGATCCCCCCCTTCATATTGATTTACGTTTTTACATACCAATGTTGCCAATACATCTTCTAGTAACGGTAAACCGCGCTCACACTCACGATGTGCAATGTTGGCAAACTTATCCTCTGAACCACGGGCAAAATGCCCTGAAAGTGAGTGATGTTCTTGTGCCAGCATATGAATCGCAAAATATTCGGCCTCAGTAAAATCCAATAAGCTTGGTGCAGTCTTTGACAAACTCCATAAAATCAGCGGCGGATCGAGTGATAGTGAAGAAAACGAGTTGGCTGTCATCCCAATTTTTCGTCCATCTCGTCCACGGGTTGTAATCACCGTAACCCCCGTAGCAAACTGCCCTAACAGGTTGCGGATTTCTCTTGGATTTTCCGTATCAATCGGTTTTAAATCCAGTTCCTGCGATGTGTTGATATTCATACCATTCACCTTTGACTTTGCTTCCCTGTTAAGCCACTTTTTGACAGCTTTTCGATTCGATAAAACGTTGCGCCTGTTCTGGATCAAACCACCATGGAGCAAAATTGCGTGGATTATCAAAATTATTGGCAATACTCGAAGCAATGGCATGGTTCTGCTCAGCCGCCGCCAAAAGCTCAATCATGTGCGGTTGTGGTGGCAACAATAAACTGTTGGTCCAAGCCACGACTTTTTCGGCATATGCCCAATAACGTTCAAATGTCTGTTGCATCCATTCATCTGTAAATGTTTGATTGTCATGCGCTAAAATGGCATCGAAATAAATTTTGCTACACTTGGCGGCATTGTTTGAACCTTGCCCAGTGATTGGGTCGTTCACCACTAATGCATCGGCCATACCAAAAACTTTACGACCAGATGGCAGGGTTAATATCGGTTTACGCACTCCCGGTGGAAAACGTCCAGACAGATAGCCACCTGCATCGGTTAATTCAATATTTTCACAACGTGCTGCTTCCCAAGGCACATATTTGTTTAATATATCTTTACTCATTTGCAAATGCTGTTCTGGTGTTTTTGCATCTTGCCAGCAATCCATCGGCCCACCGGGAATGCCTTCAAACACCATAATTTCACAAGCACCTGTAACTGTAAGCGCAGGAAAACAGAAATATTCACCCACTTCTGGAATCACGTTAAAAGTCACACGAGAATACGGCGACATTTGCTTCATACCTGTCACATAGGTCAAAGCAAGCGCGCGTTGTGGCTTATCAAAACAACTACGCGCTTCATCATGCTCGAACTGTTTAACCACTTCCCCCTTACCTGCGGCCAGTAAGACCAGCTCATATTCAGCAGTGAGTTGTTCCAGTTCCTCTATTCCAACATCTTGAATAATCAACTGACCACCACGACGCTCAAACATTTCCATCCAGTACGGCATCTTGACGCGCTGATCTACCGATTGTGCATAACGCTCCAATCGCGCACTCCATGCAAAGGCAGGCTGTTTTGTTTCTGGGTTGACCAGTGTAAATCCAATCCCTTCAACCGCTGGGCATTGCTCTTCCCAAAAATTAAGTCCAACATCACGCTCTGTTTGCAAGGCCGTGTGAAACATACACTGACTCGACATGACCTTGCCCTGACGAATTTCATCACCAGTACGGTTGGTGACAATCGTCACCTCATAACCTGTATCTAATAATCCTAAACCGAGCTGCAATCCAGATTGACCCGCTCCTACTATAGCTATACGACGCATCATGGTTCTCCCATATTTTTTAATTCATTGAGTGTTTTAAATGTTTGATTTGCTATCACGCTTCATCGGCTAAACGTGGAATAGCTGGTTGATTCCCTTCAGGCCCCATGACGGAGTAACCACCATCGACGGCATAATCTGCGCCTGTCACAAAACTTGCGGCTGGCGAGAGTAAAAACAGCACCACATTGGCTACCTCTTCGGGATGACCTAGACGTCCCAGCAAGTGATAGTCAGCTGCTATGGCATCAGCTTTGCTTCGGTTATTGCCACTGACTTCGGCAATCACCCGTGACCATGTCCAACCAGGTGATACTGAATTAACTCGTACCCCATCTGCTGCAAAATCCATCGCCATGGACTGGGTGAGTTGTCGCATCGCTGCTTTTGAAACGGGATAAAGCCAGCGTCCTGTTTGCGCAAATTTGGCGGAGATCGAGGTGAAATTGACAATCGCACCATGCTTGGTTTTTAAATCTTGATAAAACGCACGGGTCAGTTCGACTGCTGAAAGCAGATTAATATTCAATGCTTGTAGCCAGTCTTCACGTGAGGATTTAAAGCCATCATCCAGATAGGTACAGGCCAGATTGACCAAATAATCAACTTTGCCAAAGCTGTCGTGAATTGTTTTCACTGCGTTTACAATCGCCACATCACTGCTTAAATCAGTTTGAATAAATTGCGCCTGCCCGTGCATGGCATCCGCCACTTGCTGTCCTTGTTGGTCAATATCCAGAATAATGACTTTTGCACCTGCATCGACCAGTGCTTGAACCACGGCCTGACCAATCAGGGTTGCACCGCCACTGACCACAGCGATTTTCTGATTCAATTGAATATCCATATTCCACTCCTGATAGTTAAAACGATTTGCCTTCGCTGCTTGACCAAGACGGCATGAGGGTATTGGATGGCAAATCTTCATCCAGTAGTTTTTGAGCAGTTTCTACACCAGCAACGGGTAGCCCTTTAGGATTGAGTAATCCAATTTGAACCAGAACGGATGCCTGATCCCAGTAGATATGTTCATGGCAGAGTTTTGGGCCACGGAACTGAATCACACCCAGCATAGGAATCTCAACATACTTCCCTGTTGGCGCGACTCCCGGCAGTAACCAGTCAATTTCACTGTCATGGGTAAAACTCATAATGAATTCATCCACCACCTGTGTTGAACCGACAGTGCGTGAGATCGACGTGATCTTCATATCTTTAGGATTTTGATGAACGAAGTGATATTGATAGAAGCGGGCAAGTTGGCTATATCCCACACCACCTGTCAATGTTGGAATATGATTGACATAGGGTTGCGCCACCATGGTTGCCATAGTGGCTGGTACATCGCGTGTATCAAATTCATAACGGATATGCGCTTCCCAAAGTGCAACCAAATCATAAACTGGTCCGATACTTTGATGCAGTGCGGTAATACTGCGTTCATGAGCAAAACGTGCGGAGGGTTTGTGATAATGTTCGCTGTTTGGTCGGGCAAAGGCATGATCTACACCCTCATAGACATAAGCCTGAACATTGCTATATTGGGCGGCAGCATCCAGAATCTTTTGGCGTGCCTCTGGCGGTGTAAACTTGTCTAATTCAGCAATATGTAAAACTACTCGCCCTTGGGCATTTTCAAGTTCATCGAGTGTCTTCTCGATTCCTACCCCGTAATACCCCACTGCACAGGCCACTTCAGGAATACGACAACCTGCCAGATACGCCAGTTTTCCACCCAGACAATATCCCACGACACCTAAGCCTGCAGTGGCATCGCAACTCTCCAAAGTTTTGAGAAAATTCAAGCTATCTTGAATATCTTCGACACCTTGATCTTCATCATAGTGTTGATAAAGCTCGAAGGCTTTTTGAAAATCTTGCTCGGTATAACCCAGTTCAATGCGGGGTGCAGTACGCCAGAATAAATCTGGAACCAATACGGTATAGCCTTCCTCAGCCAAAAAATCAGCCTTGATACGCATTGCTGCATTCACACCAAAAATTTCCTGACACAGTACAATTCCAGGCCCTTTTCCGCCTTCTGCAATTGCCAAATACCCAGCAAATGACTTCCCTGTTTGTGTTTTTACTTCAATATATTGACCTGACATTTCATCCACTCCAGACCTAACCGTTAGCGTTATCATGTCTGTGAAAGGTATTTAACGTCTGTCCAAAATCTGCGAGGATTATCCAATCAGTGCGGAATACTGTGAAAGATGAAAATTCAATGCATAAAATTTATTTTAGAAATCATTAGATCTTTTTCATAAATCAAAAAATGAGCATATTGAGCGAATCGTTTTGATATTGAAATTACCTTTGGGCTGAGGCGAGAATGAGAGGGCTTTTATGTTGAATTATGGTTTTAATAAGGACTTATGATAGAAGCTGATTGCCACTTTTTATAAATATCTTGTCATCTACTATTCTGAACAAGATTATCTTAAACAAGATTTTGCTCACCACATCAATAAGCCATAGTTAAATAAGTAAATCTGCAATTTTGCAAAAGTTCTCAATAAAAGCCATTGTTAAAGTCCATCTCACTTAGCAATAGATTGCAACAATACCCTGTTGTTCAGTAAGCTATGTCTAACGCTACATGTAATGCACGCTTCTGTGCGATTCGTCCCAACTTCTATAAAGCTGATTCTACCAAGCTGAGTGAATATATTAGACATGGTTTCTGATTTATTAAATTCTAATATGCACCCTGCATTTTCTGACAACAATCAAGTTCGTGTAGTAACGACTTTTTCTGAACTTGTAAATACGACATTTCAAGGCGAGATAAATGCCATTTGTTGGTACAGAGATTTGCTGGGTGATTTTAAAGAAATTGTGTCTAAACTTGAATTAAAAGAAAATATTACCGAAGTTTCCACTGAAGATCTTTTAGCACTACAACTTTCAGAAAAAGGTATTCTGGCAAGGAACATCATCTTAAACGATATACAACTATTAACTGATTTCGGCGCTTCGCCTTCACTGAATTTACTTAAAAATTATGAACGGGATCAAGATCTGGATTTCATTTCTACAGATGTATATTCGTATCATGTTGATCGTTCACCCATTGGAACAGATACTTTTTTATGTACCTATCATGGCGCTGCCAGTGACATCATCTCCAATGATCAAGTGGAACAAAAGATTTTGATCCCAGAAATCAGGGAACAGCTTAAAGCATTACATGACGGTCCTGAAACGGAATTTGAAACCTTTCTACAAGAGTATTTTTTTGATCTGCATTACCAGCCAAAACCCAACTCAGAACCTGTAAATTTAGGCTCAGGACATCTTTGGCGCTTAGCGGTAGATCATCCAACCCAACAGGTTTTACCTTGCGTTCATCGAGCGCCCGTTGAAAAGGATGGCGAGTATAGGTTGTTGTTAATTTGTTAGATCATGACCCAATACAGCGAATAAATAGAGAAAAATTGCCTCTTGATATGACAAGTCTAAAAAGAATGATCAAAACACGCACTTGTAAATAATGCTGTGTAATTCTATTTTTAAATAATCAACGACTCGCACTTTAAGCAAGAGACTAAAGTGGTTTATTAACACTTTCCAATTTTGAAAGAATCAGGTTAAAAGCGCGAATATATTCACAGATTATATTTTTACTCGATTCTTGGTTTCACTTGGATTCTCTCCAAATTCTTCACGATATTCATGTGAAAAACGGCCCAAGTGATTAAATCCCCAATCAAAAGCTAATTTTGAAATGGAAATATTTTTATCCATAGAGGTACTTAAAGTCTTATAAACTTGTTGTAAACGATATCTACGTAAAAAAGTCAAAGGACTTGTTCCATAGTACTGTTGAAATTCAGCATATAATTTAGACTTTGATACGCCAGCTAATCTTAGCAAATCTTCTGCACGAATCTCTTCATGGGCATACTTCTGAATATAGTCGCACACCTTACGTAAGTATTCTGGCGCTTGTTGATCAGATAAGGTTCTTAACAAGCTCGAATAATTATTTTCTTGCGAGAGTAATAAAGCTTTAATCAGGAAATTTTCATAATCCTCTGACCACAGTTGTAAGCCCTGCATACTTTTGTATTGAGATCGAAGCAACAAAAAATGATCAATATTTTGCCACCACATCCCGATACCCTGATCAATCTTCAAACTCATTTCAGGATTGAAAACCACGGGCTCTTCAACAGACCGACGTAGTAATTCGCCTAACACCTTCTGCATACTTTTTTCAGGAATAACCACTTGATATTTTTTACAATCTTTATCAATCGCTAAATCTTGTAAATCTGCATTAGATAAAATTAGGCCTTTATCAGCACTGGAAATATAATTGGTGCCATTGATTGCTAAAGTCTGCTTACCTTGAATCGGTAAGCTAATACTATATGCCCTTAAATTAGACGTGTTAATGAGTACATTTGCACCATAGCTGATCTTACCGATCGCCATACGCTTGTGGGGTAATCGAATCCCTTCATAATGAAAATCTAATACATTTCGACCGCATGTATCTAAGTGATGCTCCCCACATATTGAGGACATTAAACTGTGTGCAAATTCTGCCTGACGGGAATAGTGATTTAGATCCATCTCTTGGCTTAGTGATAACATATTCTTTTCACCTAGCTAACGCTCAATACTTGTTAAGGGGCAAATTACGTGCCAATTCCTTTACTTAAAATATTAAGCTCTGTTTATCCATAAACAATGTAGAAAATCAATTTTGTATCTTTCTTTATAACAAATTTAATTGAGAACTTATATACTATTTGAGTATGAAATTATTACTAAAATAAGTCCCCTTGCAAAAGCTCTCCAGCGTTTAAAAATCTGACTACAACATAAAAAATATTATTTTCTTTAGCTTGTGATTAAAAATATAAGCATAGATATTAAGATACCCAAAAAACCAGAATCCCCATCATCTATATTGTTTATTTAAGCTATCTTCAACATAATGAAAAATTATGAGGCTATTGACTCTAATTCACCTTAACTTGTAGCGATACTCAATATAACCTGCAATACTTATCATTATTTATTAAAGCTTACATCTAATAATCAAAATTATTTAAAATAATTCGACCTCTATTGAATAAATCAAAAAATAAGCATGTTAAGAAAATCATACTGCTATTCAAAGTGCCTTCTCCACTTTGAAGAAGGCTAGAATGATAGGTTTAATATAGATTTATGCTTTAAAAAAACTTATGCAAGAAAACTACTGATGGTTACCATTGATAACGAAGTCTAAATAAATGCAGATCAGGCGTTGCTTTACTATCACTGGTATATAATCGTTCATAGTCAAAACCAATACCATAATTAAAGCGCAATGCCATACCTACTCCCAAATCGCGTCTTGAAAAATCCTCACCTTGAGTATATTTAATATGATCACCCATAACATAAGGTTGTATCGATTGAATACCATAATTTTGCACTTTAAACTTATATCCTGCATAGTATTCAATACCATAGGCTTCTGTATCCAAATAATGTTCTACGCCATAAGGTGCTGGCTGATTGCGCGCAAGATTATTCGGCACTAGGTTTTTATACCATCCTGCTCCCACTCCCCACATCCATTGACCATCAAAATAATATAAAGCTGTAGCGATTACATGTTGAGATAGATCATGATTATCTTGTGAATCAGATAAACTGACTTGATTATGTTTATAAGAAGTTCCCCAATGTAAATTTTTGCTCAAATGAACATCGGTTGCGATCTCTTCACCTGATTTCAACTTATAGTGGAAGTTGTTCAGTGAGGTTTCATCTCCAAATAAATACGCTGCATAAAAATCAACATATTGATTTTTCTTTTCATAACGTAATGTTTTACTTGAAACTAATGTACCATCATGAAATGAAAAAGGACTCCACGTAGAAACTTGACCTAGCATATCGTAATCCCAAAGATCTGTTTTTACTCCAACGACATCATGGTAAATACTATACATTTTGCCAAACTTTAATGTGCCATATTGAGAATTTTCCATACCCACATATGCTTGAATCGTTGTGAACTCTTCATCATTCTTAGCATAATGACCATCCCAATCGAAGATTTTTGGTAAATTAAAATAATTTTGATACCCTGCAATTAAATGTGTATTTTCATCCAATTTATAATCAAGATCTAAATACATACGGCTCGCAGCACTATAACCATTTCTACGATATTTTTGACTTTGATTGTTCGCATTATATTGATCAAAGTTTAAAGCTTGTAAGCGCATGCTCCCATGTGTTTTAACTGTAAAACTATCTTGATCAGAAAAAATTTGATCTTGGTGGATCAGCTCAACTTCAGCAGATACTGTTGTTGCATTTAGTATTACCCATGTGGAACACACAATTTTTAATGTTCTTTTTAACATTTCTACATCCTTGTCATTCAGATTTAAATCGTTAGACTATCCTTTCTAACCATGATGAAATTTATAACAATTAAATATTATCCGTGTATTTCAATGTAATATGAAAATTATGATTAAAATTGTTTAAACTTTTTACTTACTCAATTCAGAACATCAACAACCATAATATTAAAGATCACATTTACGGCAAAATACTCAAAGTATCAAAATTTTATAATTACTCATATTACTATAGTTTTTTTAATAATTTATTCAATAATCTCTTATTAATGTTCATATTAGTTAAACCTAATATCACATTTATTAGAAATTTTAGAAAAATATATTAATACGACCTTAGGATTATCTCATCGATTTTATGTGTTATTAAAAACCAAATTTCTCTTGGTTTATTCTCTTCAAAAAAACCGAAATGGATAACCAATTCGGTTTTAGATTGCATATCGTCATCAAACTATTTTTTATGAGTATTCCCTTGATTCTGGATAAATTCAGCAATATTAATTACATCAAGATCCTCACTCGCATGGACAGGACCTTTAAACTCACGCCCTGCTGTTGTTTGTAGATATTCACTATTAATTTTTTCATTATCGGGCCAAATATGGTTCAATACCAATCCCTTAGCCCCCATTTTCGTAGCAAATGCACCCACACCTAAGGTTGCTTTACGATTACGAGGATCTGTTCCTGAAATAATCGCTGTATGACCATCTAAAATCTGTGTCGTCATGGTTTTTTCTAAAGGTGTACCTGCAAACACTGCTACGGCTGCATTTACATCCATCACTTCATTAATCAAAATATCGGTATTTTTACCCAAACGAAGTAAATTTTCATTTGGAGCAGTATCACCACTAAATGTGACCGATCCATATTTAGTATCGAAGCGATAAGACCAAGCTGGATATACCAGTGGATGCTGAGCCAATGCTGCTGTCACTTTTACATAATCATCTTGATAGACCTGTATCGGATTCATCACAGGTGACATATTGCTAGGACTGGCATTTTTAGGTGCAGGTAATGCCATAATATTTAACATCCCTTGACCATTTGTTCCTGTTAAATCTCGTGGATGATCATCTGCACGACGTACTGTGTGAATTGCATTATTCATATCATAAGCATTCGCAGCAAAATGCAGCTGCATTAATCCTTTAATGCCTGGCGTTGGGTCCTCAGCATGGATTAATTTAGTATTTGGTAAATGACCAAATCCAGCATCATCACCTAATTTACCATTCGAGTCAGCACGATCTGGTCCAACCAATGCAATTTCTTGTTTGCCATATTTCCAGTTAGGGAAGTTAACATTCACAAATGGATAGAGATCATCCACATGATCAGAGTGCAAGTGTGTAATAAAAATCCCACGCACATCGCCAAAATTCAGACCACTTTCATAAAAGCGTTGTACCAAACCTGATCCTGCATCAATAACATAGACTTGACCATCTACAACCAGTGCTGTTGATGTCGCAGCCCTTAGACTTGGGAAAGGTCCTGCTCTAGTCCCCAACATAACAAGATACATACCATCGCGTGGCGGTGGAGTCGCTCTAACTCGTTTAGCTTGACGCTGCAAATAACTCGGTGTCGCACTCTTTAAACTCTTTGATTGTGTATCAGTACGATTAAAAGCTTGTTCATCTGCTGCAAAACTCAATTGGCCAATAAAACAAGTTGAAATAGCAACACACAAATATTTTTTTAAATTTTTCATATTAATTCCCTTTATATAAAACAGTCTTTAAAAATCACAGCACATCATTTTCTGTAATTTCATCCATTACGGTATTTTCAAAGCAAAACTATTGAGTTAATAGCGTTAGTTTTCTATTAATCTCAGCCAGAAAGAGAGTCCTTCACTTAAGGTTTTACATTTTACTCATCATAATTTTAACAATCATTTTTGAACAATCTTTCTAATTTTTAGGTTAATTACAACGATATTTTGAATAAAATTTAAATAATAATGAAAAATCACTCATTATATTCTATTTTATAGATCCCATCCTATTCACTGGGTCTAGCTAACATTATGCTACTCACCTATATAAAAGCTTAATGTCATTAGACCTCAATAAATTGCTTGATGTTTAACATGCTATCTTGCATTGTTATAAGACTATTCCTTATCACCCATTCCACGATTTAATAGACAGTGAATTGTTTTAATATTATTCCATTCGTTCAAGAAATTTTCTTTTTAAACCAATAAACTATTAATAACACCATTAAAAATGGAATACCAAACTGCAATGTTGATTTAAACTCGTCGGTAAACCAAGTTGTAATCATAATGCTAAATATACTGACCAAACCTAGTACAGAAATAAGTCGACTTGCTGGAATTTTAAATTTCAGTACCGTTTGATGGCTTGCAAGATGTTTTCGGAAAAAAATATGTGTTACAAAAATACTTCCCCAAGTAAATAATGCACCAAACATGGAAAGTGCAATCATGATAGGAAATGCTGACTCTGGATTAATGCTATAAACTACACTCGCAACTCCAATCCCTATAGCAGACAGCATTAATGCATTTATAGGCACACCATTGCTGCGGATTTTTCCAAAGATTTTTGGAGCATCTCCTGCACGTGATAAACTAAAAAGCATACGGGTTGAAATGTAGAGCATGCTGTTCATCGCTGAAAGTGCGGCCACAACAACAATAGCGTTTAAAATACTGTCCGCATATGGGATACCGACCAGTCTCATGACTGTAACAAACGGACTAGTTGCATCTTTTCCAATCAATTCAGTCCATGGTACTAGCGTCACAATTAAAAATAGTGACAGTAAATAGAATAGAATCAACCGTACAGCCGTACTCTTAAACGCATATTTTACCGCTTTTTCTGGATCAGCAGCTTCACCTGCTGCCACAGCAATCATTTCAATACTAAGATAACTAAAAATAGAAATAATGACACCAATCCAGACCCCACTAAAACCATTTGGGAAAAATCCCCCATGATCAGTTAAATGAGCCGTGATATGGCTTTGCTCAGTATTTTGCGTGAGAATTCCAATTGCGAGTAATATAAATACAATAATGGCAAAAATCTTAATGGTAGAGAACCAATATTCAACCAGTCCAAAGGCTTTAACACTATAAGCATTAACCGCGAGCAAAGTCCCTGAGAAAAACATGATCCAGAACCAAGCATGAACATCTGGAAACCACATTTTCATATAATCAGCGACAGCGGTAATTTCAGTACCAACAGCAAGAACCATACAAGCCCAATAACTATAACGCACTAAGAACCCAGCTAATGGACTAATATAGTGTTCTGCATAAGCTCCAAAAGATCCTGAGGTCGGGTGCTGAACCGTCATTTCTGCAAGACATGCCATCAGTGCAAAAGCGATTAATCCACCAATAGCGTAACTGACAATAACTGCAGGACCCGCATAACTAATCGCAAACTTACTTCCCATAAATAAGCCAGTACCAATCGCACCACCAATGGCAATCATACTCATTTGCTTTGCAGTCAATTTTTTATGTAGGCCCGATTCCCTAGTTTGAATTTCATCAAAATTATTCATAAACCCCTCCTGGGTAAATGTATTTTTGTTTATAAAGCAACTTAAATTAAGTGACTTGCCCGCGAACTTGATATTCGCTGTTCTCCCATTCACCTAATATCATGACTTGCTTTAGGTGCTGTACAGCATCCCAAATATCAACAAAACCGAGATATAAAGGGGTGATTCCAAAACGCAATACTTCAGGCTCTCGATAATCACCTATTACCCCGCGCTTAATTAAAGCTTGGATAATCTCATAACCAAATTGATGTTTATAACTCACATGACTACCACGATGTTTATGAACAACTGGGGTAATCATTTCGAATCCAAAGTCAGTACATTCTTGCTCGACTAAAGCCATAAATAAATCTGTCAGCTTTAGCGATTTTGTTCGAATTTTCTCCATGCTGGTATTGAGGAAAATATCTAAACCACACTCAATGAGACTCATTGAAATAATACTTTGAGTGCCACATAAATAACGACGAATACCTACTGCTGGTTCATAGTTTTGAGCCATATCAAAAGGTTTGTTGTGCCCCCACCATCCAGATAAGGGTTGCCAGAACGTATTGTGATGCTTCGGATTAACCCAAAGTAAAGCTGGAGAGCCAGGGCCACCATTTAAATATTTATAAGTACATCCAATTGCAAAATCACTATCTGTCTGATTTAATTCAATCGGAACAGCACCAACAGAATGACAAAGGTCCCAAATAATCAAAGCACCTTGAGCATGAATTTTTTGGTTAATTTCGTTCATGTCATACAAATAGCCAGTACGATAATTCACATGTGAAAGCACCACCACAGCAACATCGTTTTGATTTAAGAGTACATCTAAGTCATTTTCGTTTTCAATTAATTCCAAACGATAGCCTTGATGAATAAGATCCAAAAATCCTTCAATGATATAGATATCCGTTGGAAAGGCATCCTTCTCAGCAATAATTACTTTACGTGAAGCATCCTTTTCTGCTTGAATTTTCACAGCTGAAGATAAGACCTTAAAAAGGTTTAATGTCGTTGAATCGGAAATAACCGTTTCACCAGCATTTACACCAATTAATTCAGCAACTTTATCTCCCAAACGCGTAGATAATCCCCACCAATCTGCGGTGTTCCAGCTATTAATCAGGTCATTGCCCCATTCTTGAGAAATAACGTGTTGTGCTAAATCTAATGATTTGGCGGGTCGAGCACCTAATGAATTACCATCAAGATAAATAACATTTGTTGGAAGTGAAAATTCGTTTTTAAATTGTGCTAGTGGGTCTTCTTTATCCCAAACTTGACATTGTTCACGTGTAATCATGTTTTCTCCTTATGGAAATCGTCCTTTATTTAGTTAAATATTATCATGATGAAAATATGATTTATTCGATAGTATCTAGTCATTTTCTTATATTTTGATATATAATTCTAATTAAATGGATTATATTTGAAGGATATCCCATCATGGATTTAGATGTTATTGATCTTAAAATTCTAAAACTGTTGCAAGAAGATGCACGCTTAAGCAATCAAGATCTGGCTGATCTTGTGCACTTATCTGCTTCTGCTTGTCATCGTAGAGTAAAGATTTTGGAATCAAATGGAATTATTGAAAAATACCAAGCGAAAATAAATTATGCGAAATTGGGTATCAAAATAGAGGCAATGGTAGAAATCAAGTTGGCTCATCTTACAGATGAAGATCATCACACCTTTATGACTCAAATTAGGGATTTTGATGAAGTAGTCAACGTTTATATTATTACTGGCGAATCTAACTATGTTTTGTGGGTGGCAACAAAAGACCTAGATTCTTTTTCTCAATTTATCATCAATAAGCTCAATAAGATTAAAGGCATTATGAATATAAACTCGAAGATCGTTTTGAAAAAAGTGGTGCAAAAAAGTTTGATTTAAAATTTACTTAATTGTTGATCATAGCGACTATCTAGCAGAAAGGGTTCAGTAACGCCCTCTCATATATGGTTTAGTTAAATACCTATTAAAACCATGAATCAAAGTAATTTTTAAATTTTTTAAAGAATGTTCTAAGGTATGTAATTTTTAAACGACCAAAAGCCTCCGTCTAATGAGCTTGAGTATTTTTTTAAGAAGTTTCATTTGCTCATTTAGAACGTTGTGAATTTGTTCATCTATATTTTGTATTATTTGCTATCGTTTTTTAACATGATGTTTGATCAGCTGAAAAACCTAACAAGAACCCTTATAATTCGACGTAACTTCATTCTAGAAAAAATATAAAATGAATTTTTCAAATTAAACCCAATCGACAATCATGATAAGTGCCAAATGGTATCTGTTAACAGTTTGACTTCCTCAATATCATGAGTCACATATAACATAGGAATTTTAATCTCATTCTTTATTTGTTGAAAGAATGGAATAATTTCAGCTTTATGCTCTGCATCCAATGCAGATAAAGGTTCATCTAATAGCAGAATATTCGGCGAATATAAAATCGCACGCCCCAATGCCACGCGTTGTTTTTCGCCTCCAGAGAGGTGTATTGGCATCCGATCAAGTAGATGGCTTAGCTTTAATAATTCAATGATATAGTCCAACTCAAATTGACGTCGCTCAACATCAATTCGGTTATATCCAAACTTTAAATTTCCCATAACATTTTTATGTGGGAATAATTGGGCATCTTGAAAGACTAACCCCACACGGCGTTTTTGAGTGGGGATATTTATTTTTGTTTCATGATCAAACCAAGTATCTCGGTTCACTTTGATCCAGCCTTGTTGTGGCGTACGTAAGCCAGCTATCGCATTTAAAATGCTGGTTTTACCTGAACCAGAATGTCCAAATAATCCCACAACACTTTCATCAGACTTAAATTGCTGATTTAAATTAAATTTATTAAATTTCAGGGTTATTTTAAAATCGAAATGCATTACGTTAACTCTGTTTTTTCTTTTGATAGCGGTGAAACCACTGTGCAAACCATAATGCCAAAAATGCCACAGTCAATGAAATCATAATCAGACGTTGCAATGCATGATTCATATCAGGCTGTTGCATCAAACTATACATCGCAAGGGGTAAAGTTCTGGTTTCACCTTCAACATTCCCCACAAAAGTAATTGTTGCGCCAAACTCTCCTAAACTACGACAGAAACATAAGATTGCACCAATTAAAATACCGCTACTCGCTAAAGGCAAGGTCACATGCATAAAAGTTGAAAATGCAGATGCACCCAAAGTTTTTGCAGCCATTTCTAGCTTTTGATCAACAAGTTCAATCGCCAGACGAATCGATTGGACCAATAATGGAAATCCCATCACTGCCGAAGCCAAGACTGCACCTTTCCAATTAAATGCAAAATCTAGGCCGAACTCCGTTAAATATTTCCCTAAGAAGCCTCGATTACCAAAAACTTGTAAAAGTAAAAAACCTGGCACAACTGGCGGTAACACCAAAGGTAAAAAAATCAATGTTTCAAATAATGATTTTCCGAAAAAATCTTTACGTGCCAAAATCCAGCCAACGATAATGGCTGGAATCAAGCTAAAAATCAGACAAAAACCAGCAACTTTACAAGAGAGTTTTAAAACTTCAATTTCTGCTGGTGACAGTACATCAAACATAACCGATTTCTAATTGAGAACGCTAAAACCATATTTCTTAAATATGGTTTTAGCTTCATTGCTTTGTAAATATTGATAAAACTTAACAGTTTCAGGGGTCGGTTTTACCATTCCCATTGGGTAAACAATCGGTGTATGCGTGTTTAACGGAAACTCAGCAATAACCTTAACGTCTGGACTAATTGCAGCATCAGTTAAATAAACAATCCCCACATTACATTCCCCACGTGCCACAAAATTCAGTGCAACGCGAACATCTTCTGCTTGAACTAAACGCGGCTGAATTTTTTCCCACCACTGCAATGAGGTCAAAGCTTGCTTTGCATACTTTCCAACAGGAACACTTTTCGTATCGCCTGTACAAAGCTTGCCTTTAAATGCAGTAGTTGGGTCAAATGACGGGGTCATTTTGAATTGTATGTTTTGATTTTTCGGGCTAATCAATACCAAACGATTACCAAGTAAATTCTTTCTATTTTTAGGATTAATCAATTTTTTATCTTGTAAATAATTCATCCACTGCTCATCGGCAGAGATAAATAAATTGGCTGGCGCCCCTGCTTCAATCTGTTTTGCCAGTGTCGATGAACCTGCATAAGATGTTTTAATTTTTATATTATTTTTCTTTTCATATTTTTGATCTAGTTCTGCTAGAACATTGGTTAAACTGGCTGCAGCATAAACTGTGATTGTATCTTCTGCATAAGCATGGCCCATGGCAAGCAAACTTAAACTAAATAAAAATTTTTTCATCGACATCTTCCTTTGAATAACAAAAAATTGATCGCTAAGCATTACTGACTATAAAGGACGAAACCGTCACCCCGACAAAAGCTTGCCAATGTGAGACCTGAAGCTTGTGCCATCTCTATTGCCAGACTGGTAGGCGCAGAAATTGTTGCTAGTAATGCGATATTTAATACAACACACTTTCTAATCAGTTCATAACTTGCTCGACTGGTCATCACCACAAATCCTTTTGACAAATCAAAGTTCTCTGCTGAGATATGGCCCAGTAATTTATCTAGCGCATTATGTCGTCCAACATCTTCAAAAATAGCATGAATGATCCCCTCCACAACCCAAGCAGCAGCATGAGCTCCGCCAGTCACAGCGGTAATCTTTTGCTGGTTTTTTAATTGTTTGATTGCGTTAGGAATTTCTCTTAACCATTCTGATTGAATTGTAGAACTAATTTTTGGTAATGAAAATTGAAGTTGTTGAAGACTTTCTATACCACATAAACCACATCCTGTTCTACCAATCAGCATTCTGCGATGTTGTTTTAATGCCATAAAAGCTTTTGATGAAATTTTCATCTCAACCTGTATACCAAAATTGTTGTGAATAATATCAAGCGAGTAAAGTTCTTTTAAACTTGCAATTATTCCTTCAGAAAGGCTAAATCCTTTTGCGAATTCAGCGATATCAGTTGGTGTAGCCATCATCACCGCATGAGATATACCGTTATAAACCAATGCAATCGGATATTCTTGAACAACCTGATCAAACTGAACATCTATTTTATCTTGATCAAATCGTGTAATTTGAACTGACGCATAACCTGAAAATTGTGGTTCCAACTTGAGCTTTCCTTACCATTCAGGATAGCAACCATAGGTTACTATCCAATTTAACGTTTCCTGCAATAAACCAGTAAATACTTAAGTTTCAACCTTTTTTTCTGCATTCTCAGGATCAACTTCAGTAAATAAATTGAAGTGCTCAGGTGCATCGCCAGCATGTAAAATAACAGGAACACTTTTTGAAGCTGGAATCTTGGCAAATTGATCATGACTTGAAAGCGCAACCAGTGGATTGGTTTCAGGATAATAGGCGGCCAGACTTCCTGATGGAATGTTATAGGGAACGATTCGGAAACTTTTCACGACTCTTTTCACCCCATCAGAGAATACACTTTCAATATCAACCCATTGATCAGCAACAAAACCAGCTTCATCAATATCTTGTTGATTTATAAATAATACACGGCGCTGGCCAAACACACCTCTATAGCGGTCATCTAGGCCGTATAAGGTCGTATTGTACTGATCATGCGAACGAATCGTCATTAAAGTGTAGACTTTACTCTTTGTATACTGGGCAGAAAATTGATTTTCTTGATCGTTATAGACTTGGGTTAATGGCGTAATGAGGAATTGTGCTTTACCCACGGGGGTATTCCAAACTTTAACATTGGCAGGATGAATAAGATGGAAACCACCTGGTTGATAGGCTCGCCCATTGAAATCTTTAAATTCCTCAAAAACCTCTTCAATAGAATCACGAATACGATCATAGTCCTCAACATACCAACGCCATTTAATTTTAGAGTCAGGTAACGTCGCTTCAGCCATTCGTGCAACAATATCAGGTTCAGAAAGCAAGTTCTTTGATGCAGGTTCATTGCGCCCAGCGGATAAATGAACATTACTCATTGAATCTTCAACTGAGATCGCCTGATTTCCTTTCAGTTGTTTATCAAATTCGGTACGACCTAGACATGGAAGAACCAAGGCGTCTTTACCACATACGAGATGGCTACGATTGAGTTTTGTTGCAATATTTACAACAAGTGAGCAGCGTTTTAGCGCTTCTTGAGTATATGGGGTGTCAGGTGTCGCAACTGCAAAATTCCCGCCTAAAGCAATAAAGACTTTAACATCGCCCTCATACATCGCTTTAATCGTTTCTACCACACCATAGCCATGTTTACGTGGCGATTTAATGTTGAACACACGATCAATATCATCCAACATTTTTTCACTTGGTAACTCGTTGATCCCCATGGTCCGATCACCCTGCACATTACTGTGCCCACGAACTGGACATAGGCCTGCTCCCGGACGACCAATCTGTCCTTTCGCCAAAAGTAAATTAGCCAACATATGAACATTCGCTGTACCGTGTCTATGTTGTGTTATGCCCATCCCCCAACAAAAAATTGAACGCTCAGACTCGCAAAACATTTTAGCAATTGATTCTAAGTTTTCCGAAGAGAGGCCTGAATACTGATAAATATCACGCCATTCTGTTCGGTCAACTTCTTTTAACATTTCATCAAAGCCAACAGTATTCTCAGCAATATACTTCCGATCAAATACCCCCTTTTTACCTGCGAGTATTGCCTGTTTATCCCATTCATGAAGATGCTTCATCATACCCAACAAAAGTGCATAATCTCCGCCAATTTTCGGCTGAAAATAAAAGCGACTAATGGGCGTACTGCCATTCGTCATCATCTCAATTGCTGCTTGAGGATCCTGAAAACGCTCTAACCCACGTTCTTTGATTGGATTAATCGCAATAATATTTCCACCTCTACGCGATACTTCACGTAAAGTTCCTAACATTCGAGGGTGGTTGGTACCAGGATTATGCCCAAAGCTAAATACGGTATCCGCTTGATCAAAATCATCTAAAGTAACGGTCCCCTTGCCAAGCCCAATTGAATCTTTCAAACCAATACTGGTGGTTTCATGACACATATTTGAACAATCAGGGAAGTTATTTGTTCCATAACTTCTGACAAATAACTGGTACAAGAAAGCCGCTTCATTGCTTGCCCGACCAGACGTATAAAATGCTGCCTGATCTGGATGATCCAAAGCTTGAAGATGTTGAGCGATAAGCTTAAATGCATCATCCCAAGAAATTGGGACATACTTATCTGTAGCCACGTCATAACGTATTGGATCTGTGAGTCGCCCCAAATCTTCGAGGTAAAAATCGTTTTGCTCAGCTAACCAACTCACCGTGTGATGCGCAAAAAATTCGGGAGTAACTCGTTTACTGGTTGCTTCGAATGCAACAGCTTTTGCACCATTTTCACAAAAGTTAAATGCGTGCGTATCTTTTTTTTCAGGCCATGCACAACCAGGACAGTCAAAACCTGTCGGCTGATTAATATTCATTAATGTAATTGAGCCTTTGGCAAAGACTTCTTGCCTTTTTAAATTTCTGGCAACACTCAACAAAGCGCCCCAACCACCAGCTGGGTGCGTATAGGGTTCGATACGCGCGAAATTGGTATTCTCCTGAATATGGCGTTCTTGGCCTTCTGTTTCAGCTTTATTTTTTTCTAAATCGTTCATTTGAGTGCCCTCTTTAATGGCTTATCTGATTAAAAAATCAGCTCAAGAAAAAATTCATTTACTTTACATGGTAACTTTTCATAATAATCATTCATCATTCTTATAACTTAAGCAGCTTAATTTACAACGACTTAATGAGAATGTGAATTCAAATGAAGATGTTTATGCGAAACATCGTCATCTTTTCGGATACAACAGCCAGCGACATATTCACTGGAACCATCTGAGTAAAACTCTTCCTTCCAGACTGGAACTTCATGTTTTACACGTTCTACAGCCTCTTCACACGCCATAAAAGCTTCTCTTCGATGCGGCGCATAAGCCACTGCGATGATTGCTTTGCCTCCGATTTCTAGAGCGCCAATTCTATGAATAACCTGAATATATGATACTGCATATTTGTTTTGTATTTCTTGCTCAATTACACGAATCATTTTTTCAGCAATGGGCGTATAAGCAGTATATTTTAATGCCTTAACACTGCGACCTTCATGGTGATTTCGAACCGTTCCAATAAAAATTCCAATTCCACCACACTCAGGAAAATCGTCGATGGTTTTAAAATCATCTAAACTCAGATCCGTTTCCTTAATCCGAGATCCATTTGTCATGTTAGCCTCCTGCTACAGGGGATAATAAAACCAATGTACAATGGTTTGTTAATCGATGTCGACGGGGAATAATTTCTTCACCAATCGCACATGCACACTTCTCTAAAAGACTAGCGCAATCAGGATATTGATCAGAAATTTGCTGCAAAATTTCTAAGACCATACTACTTTCAACACAAGAAAAAATTAAATCTTTAGGTAACAGCCTTTCAATTGCACCATAAGTTTCTATCTTAATTTGAATCTCTGCCATTTAACACCTTTGCTTAAGCATAAGTCCCACAGTGAATATTCAGGGCGAACTAACTTGAATTTGAACGACTGAATATATGTAATTCTTCACGGTATAGTCTTAACTCCTGTTCTGAATTAATGCTATGGAAACTTATAGGGTTTTCATATTTAACGACTTGTGGCTTTAAATCATCAAAGCACTTTCGAATACTTAATTGCTCGTTAGCCAAATGCTTTTCAAGCGTAGCTAAGCTGTCTCTTTTCAACAAGCAAAAGGGGTAAAGGCTTTGTTCGTTTATAGAGATAAATACAGCTTGAGAATTTTCTGCCTCCAATAAAGCTTGATGCATTTTTGATAAGACATCTTTAGGGATAAAAGTAATATCGCAGGGAATGAACAGAATATAATCTGTAGTTACATGTGCCCATGCACTTTTCATTCCCATTAATGGCCCTAAAAATCCCGCCTGATCATCTGAAAAACAGGCTATTTCAGCGATGATCTCCTGATAAACAATACAGTCCTGATGACTATTTACCCAAATTTTCGCAACCTCATCACAAAATTGATGATAGATTTTAAGCAATTGCATTTCATGATCAAACTGCTGCAAAAGTTTGTTTTTACCTTGCATCCGTCTAGCTTGACCACCAGCTAAAATGACTAAGTCAGTATTTGGATATTGAGACATTTTATTGTTACCCAAGCGTATCAGACTCAAAATACTAAAGACGAATGAACTCAATGAATTTGGGGTAATTTTCAGTATTGTTAAACACTGGAATTCGACCAATGACATTCGCTTCACTTAAATTACTTAGCATATGCGATTGCTGTTTTTTGAGTTTTGAAACACTAAGTTGCCCTTGCTCATCAACATTCAGTTTCATACGCAACAGTTGTTCTCGACTATCACCCTTTACAGCTTCGCTTAAGCTTGCCTTCTCCCATTCTGGTTTTGCTTCTTTTAAACCTTGCATTGCTTTAAGCAAAGTGAACACATGGATTTCTAAACAAACAAATACTGCTGCTGGATTACCCGGCAACCCTAATAAATAGGAAGACTGGTTTGGTTTTTTATATTCAGCAAAATAAATCGGTTTGCCTGGTTTTTGAGCAACTTGCCAAAAAATTTCATTTGCCCCTAATGCAAGAGAAACAGGACGAATCAAATCATAATCTCCAACTGAAACCCCACCAGTCGTGATAACTAAATCGTAATGATCTAAGGCATTTGCTAAAGCCTTTTTCAAGACAGTTTCATCATCTATCACATGTTCTAAATGGATCGAGTAAAAACCTCTTTCCTTCAACCATGTCAAAACCATTGGCGAATTCGCATCAAAAACCTGAGCGCTATTATCAAGACTTTTGCTGACTTCATCCCCTGTAATCAGTACAGCAATACGAGGACGGTTAAAAACACTGACCTCTTTTACCCCGGCCATACTTAGTGATGCAACTAAGCCACTTTTTAGATATTGGCCCTGCTTTGCCAATATTGTACCAATGGATAATTCTTCGCCTTGATAACGAATATCTGTCCCTTTGTTAAGCGCTTGATTTAAGCTGATTCGGCTATCTAGTTTAGATACTATTTCTTGTCTGGCAACTGTATCAGCCGAATCTGGCAATTTACCGCCTGTAAAAATTCGAACACATTGTCCAGACTCGATCTGGATATATTCTTCAATACCTGCGCGTATTTCTCCAACCAATTCAAACACGGTAATACCCGCGAGAACATCTTCACTTTTTAAGGCATAGCCATCTACTGCACTCTGAGTAAATAGAGGTAATGCAATCTCAGACAGAACATCTTGTGCCAGATAATGTTGATGTGCTTCTACCAGTGGCAGAGTCTGAACCGCTCGCGGTTCAACCGTAGAATAAGCTGCCAATGCTTGATCTAAACTTATTAATCCTTGACCAGAACAACTCATTCATAACCTCCTGGGTGTGGTAAGTCTCGACATACATCAAAGATATGCACCAAGGCAGGTAAAATCGCGGCCATTGATTCAGAAGCGCCACCACGACTTCCTGGTAACGTAATGACCAATGAACGGTCAATAAAACCAGCAACACCACGTGACATTGCAGCATAAGGTGTCCGTCTTTGACCAAAAGCACGTGCTGCTTCCATCAGGCCATTCAGCTCTCGTTCCAATAATGGTTCTATCGTATCGACAGTAATATCGCGTTTACCTATGCCTGTCCCACCCACCGTAATGATGCATCCATAAGATTGCACCAATTCTGAAATCAACTGTTTTAGCTGCAAAGGCTCATCTGCGATGATTTGATAGTGAATTGGATCAAATCCAGCCTCAGTTAAGGTTTCGACCACAGAACGTCCCGCAGTATCAGGTTTTTTGCCAGAAGCGACACTATCTGATAAAACAATGACTGCAGCTGATACAGCTTGTCGAAGATGACGTTTATAGTGCGATTTCCCGCCCTTTTTCAATTCAAGTTTGCAATGACCAATCATCAGTTCATCTGGTTCACAATGCGGTTTCAACATGTCATAAATCGTAAGCGCAGCCAGACTTGCGGCAGTTAAAGCCTCCATTTCAACACCAGTTGGCGCAATCGTTTCTACGGTTGCCGTAATCTTGACGCGATCTGCTAGTATTTCAAAATCGACATCAGCTCGATAAATAGGTAAAGGATGACAAAGCGGAATAAGCTCATCGGTACGTTTGGCTGCAAGAATCCCTGCGATTCGTGCTGTTTTTAGTGCATCGCCTTTTTCAGTATTACCCTCTGCTAATAATTGTAAACAATGCGGAGGCGCGAATAACTCTGAACTTGCAGTAGCAATACGATAACTCTCAGGCTTCATGCCTACATTTTTCATAAAAAACCCTATCAATTTAAATAATATACAGCTTCACAATAAACGATTCATTTCAAATAAAAAAAAGCATATACAATTCTATCTCTATGTATAAAATCAACCGCCAATAGAATGCATACTAATCTTACGAATGGGTGCAGCTTGGTAAGCAATATAGCCTGCCTTTTTTTGCCAAACCGTATCCAAAATTGTTGCTATCAATTGTTTTCCCTGAGCTTTATCCAATAAATGTCGAACAGAAATACCTGTATTGGCAAACAAACATGTAAATAACTCACCCGTCGCGGTTAAACGCAAACGATCACAACTTTGACAAAAAGGCTTGCTGATGGTGGAAATAATACCCAGTTTAAAACGTTGATTGAGTGTATATATTGTGGCTGGGTCATTATTTCGCTCTAATTTATCTATGCGAAAATATGGCGAAAGTATATTGATAATGTCATCCTCAACCACGACTTTCTCACGCTTCCAATGCTCAGGTTGATCCAATGGCATGTATTCAATAAATCGTAGTTCAAAGTCATTTTGATAAGCCCACTCAGTTAATGGCAATATTTCCTGATGATTCTGTCCATACAGCAAAACACAGTTGAGTTTAATTGGGATATTTGCAGCTTTTGCCGCCTCAATTCCTTTTAATACGGGTGTTAAGGGTTTTTGAGTCATTTTTAAAAAAGTGTCTGGATCAATACTGTCTAAACTTATATTTAGATCATCAAGCCCAGCTTGTTTTAGCTCAACTGCGTATTTTTCTAAATAATAAGCATTCGTTGTCATTGAGACACGTTGTAAACCTGATGGTCTTAACGTATTGAGCGTATAAATAAAATTAACGAGCCCTTTTCGCATCAACGGCTCGCCACCCGTTAAGCGAATTTGAGTGATGCCAAGCTTAATCATCACTTCGCAAAATCTATAAAGTTCTTCAAAACTTAAAATATCCTGTTTAGCTAACCAGGTCGGATGATCAGGCATACAATAACTGCATTTAAAATTACATCGATCAGTCAACGAAATTCTTAGTTTTCTTTTGTGTCTTTGAAACTGATCAACTAATTTCGATTCAGGTAAATGTGCTGATAAAATAGATTCAAACTGGCTTTTTGTTTCAGAGCTTATGCTTACAGAGCTTTGTTTTGATACCTTCATCATTTTATTTCTCAGCACTTAAAAACAGTTTTGCTTCATTAAAGTTGCGTGGCAAAAATAGATAAACCAGTAATAACACCTAATCTAGGTACCCTACACCTTGCTCATTCAAAGCCTAATCAACCTTTTTTATTGAACTTTGTTGTAAAACCAGTCCGTATGGCCTTGTTCAGCAATATCATTCACAGATCAACAAACCCGTATCTAAAACCTATCATACAAGCCATTCATCTTCTACTGCCAAGCCTTGATAAATCGATGAAATCTCTCAATAGCTTTGTTCCAAAACGTGATCGTATACACAAGCCAAAGGCAAACATGAAAGAAATACACCATCCAGGATATCTTAGAGCACAAGATATCTTTTACATTGGCAATCTCAAAGGTGTTGGTCGAATCTTTCAACAAACTTTCATCGACACCTACAGCAAAGTCGTTCGCAAGCTCTATACAACGAAAATACCGATTACAGCAGCAGATCTTTTTAAATGATCCTGTATACCATTTTATCAGTCACATGATCTACCAATGCTGCGTATCCTGACAGATAGGGTATTGGATATTGTGGTAAGGTTGAACAACATAATTATGAGTTATGTTTAGCCATCAATGATATTGATCACACAAAAACAAAACCAGCATTCCCACAAACGAATGGGATATGCGAACGTTTCCATAAAGACGATCTTGCAAGAGTTTTATCAAATTACATTTAGGAAGAAGCTATATAGTACATTAGCGGAATTACAAGCTGCTCTAGACGTTTGGCAAAATTCTATAATACTTAACGAACTTATCAGGAGAAAAATGTGCAGTGGTCACACACCACTAGAAACATTACTTGAAGGGAAGCGAATTTGGGCTGAAAAGAATCTAGCTCAAATTTAACCTAACAGACACACTAAAAAAGGGTAACTGTCAGATCAGGCTTGAGCTAGTACATGTAAATTTAACAGAAGTAATTTCTGGGCCATTTCTAATAAAACTTAGTGAATTTAACAAAACAAATATAATTCTTTAACTTTACCAAATTCAAATAGCATCTTTATTAAAATCTTTTCTCCATTGTATTGGACTCATACCAAACCAAGTTTTAAATGCTCGGTTGAAAGAACTTTGTTCATTATAAGCGAGCAAAGCTGATATTTCATTAATGTTCAATGACCTGTCCTCAAGGTATTGTAATGCCAGTCCTTTTCTAACTTGGTTAAGACGTTGCTTAAATGTATAACCTTGTTTTTGTAATTTGTATTGAAAAATTCTCGTAGGAAGACCTACTTTTTTGGAAACATATTCAATATTGATATTACCTTGATGAATAGCTTTGATAATATTTTGTTGCACCAACTCATCAAATGAATTCACCTCTGGTAGCTCCGTCAACAAAATGTCTGCTTGCCTATTTAAAATATTTTTTAAAACAGGATCAGCCTTATTTATTGGCAACTCTAAATTACTTTTCGCAAAAAACATCCTTGTTCTATTTTTTGAAAACTCAATATTACAATCAAAATATTTTTCATAAGTACGTGGATTTTTGGGTCGATCGAATACAAACTCCACTTTGTTCAACTTCACAACATTGGGCGCTACAATGATGTTTACAATATTAAAAAATATAGCAATCATTGTCTCATCCGCTAACTTACCCGCTTTAAAGTTTGCATCAAACTCCCATGAAACAACAAGGCTTTCATCTTCAATAGAAACTTCCATTTGCATAAAGTCATAACAGAGCCTTTGATATTTAATAAAAAAAGGCAGTGCATCATATAAGCTTTCACATGATAAGCCGATGTATCCTAAAATACCTAAATGTGAAGGTTTTACATATCTAGCAATTTCTAATCCTAGAGATGGTCTATTATATTTTTCTTCAATTGCTTTCAACATTGCTAACCATTCAGTAAATGGAATTCGTTTGTATTCATGCAAATTGTTTGAAATTTTAGCGACATTTAAATTTTTTTTTAAAACAAAAAGCTCTAACAAATCAATTAAACCGCTCGTCACAGACTTCAAACTATAAATACGCTTCATCTTTAATTTCCCCTGTACATCTAAAAAAGATTAATCGCTAAGCATCAGATTTTATTAGAACATATAGAACTATACCAAGGTTCTATATCATTAGCTAAATGGGTTCAGATTTTTCTGAAAGTGAATTGCATTACCATCATCATCAAGAAAATTAAAGCTAAGTTTATATAAATTATCACTTTTATTAAGTTCACCAGCTATTTCATAACGTTTAGTTGAATACGGGTAGCACATCATGTCCATTTCTGATTGTATATATATTTTTTGAGAAGAACTTTCAATTTTTAAGTTGATCAATGAAGCATGATAAGGCGTGGGATTTTCACACTCGATATAATTTTTTTTATCTTGTTCAACGATTTTGAAATGTATTTTTTCTACAATCATTTCAGGCAACATTTTTGCGATCTGTTTAGGACGATAAAATAATTTAAGCTGAGTATTCATTGCTAAATTCATATACGCAGCTTGATCGCTATGGCGCTTAATCATTGGTATTTCATATAGATTTAACCAAAAAACAGTTTCTCTATCGTTTGGTAGAGCCTTGCCATTATATAAAATTCTAAGCCCGTGAATGTCATTTGATGCGAGTTTTACAAAAGGTGGTAATATTAGAAACGGCATATTATTAATATCAGGATCCCCTTCTCCTTGATCAACCCATGTTTGTAGAATAATAGGATAGTCATTAGTATTTGCTAACATTAGACTTTGTTCATGCTCACCGTCCTTAAAAACTACCCGTGTTTTAGCAGCCAATACCCCAGCTTGACATAGAAATGAATAAAACAAACAAATACATAATAGTGTAAATTTTGTTATTTTCATTACTGTACCTTAACTAATACATATGCTGTGGAATTAACTTTCCCAGCTTTAATTGGTTCAGTTCCAGGTAGTTTTTTTAAGATTGCGGTAAAATTATGTAGATAATGCGTATAGCCTGACTCTGTTGATGCCCCTGTTTGCGCTCCACTTAGTACAGGATACCAACCAGCTGCAGTACCCCCACCTGCTAAACCTGGCTGACCAACAAAATTCATATCTGTCCCAGTATTTGTGTTTTTTAAGAAAATTCCTACACCTTTTGCTGACTGTGCATCAGTATAATTATCTGAGAGTAAAGCAGTCACACCATTTTGGGCATTTACTAAACCTAATTGTTGTGCTGCTGCAAATGCACCATTTGAAGTCTGTATACCAATAGCAGTCTGATTACTTGCTGTACCTGAAGTAACTTGATTGGAACATTCAATAGATACATTAAAGTTCTCTTGTACAGATTGATTTGCACCAAGCGCTAGAGTATTAATCGTATTGAAAAAAACAATAGGAGTCGCATTTCGAGCAACACAAGTTGGCTGATTCGCAAGTGAGTTTCCAGAGCGCATTCCATAGCCTATCCCATTATTTACCCCCCAAAATCTATAATTTGTATTCGAATCTTCTCCAACATTATCACTGGTTAAACCCGGTCCTTTTAATTGAATATATGCATTAGGCTGTATACAGGTATATGAACCCACCGTGATTTGATTGTCTATACCAGTTCCACAATAAGCGCTACCTGAACCAGATTGAGGTGCTAAACGGCTAACTCTATAGAGTTCTGCATAAAGCGATGGGATATCTTGTAGTCTAATTCGTATTTTACTTCCGACAGTTTGGTAATTTTTGACTGGCAAGGATTTCCAATAGCGAGTTAAAACCACCCCATCCATTGTTTGTTTAAGACCAACATACTTATAGTAAGTTGCATATACATTGGGAAGCCCATCATACAGTCCACCCAAATCCCAATAGCCCCCTACTCGATCATCACCATTTGTAGCTACCAAGAATTGGATATTCGGTAAATCTGTAAGGTCACACTCCCAAAATACTGTCGAGGCATTCGCTCCACCATAGGTATAACTTGTTGGAGGGACAACAGCACTCCCCATTAAACTCCCAACAGGTTGTAAATATAAACTTGTTAAGTTTACTTTTCCAAACACAATAGGTGCAGTAGTACCATCAGTTGCTAGAAAGTTTCCCACTTTTGTACAGTTAGCATGGGCAAAGATAGATAAAAAGAATCCCAATAAAATTAATATTTTGAATTGTATGCGGATCATTTCAACTCTCCAGATTTACACGTTTCTTCCAGACGAATAATCGTTTGTTTAAGAAGTTCATCATTCAACTGATAATGAACATCACATTTCTGATCTGATTCTTCGCCCCATTTGACAGTTAGAACCCCTTGCTTTGCTGGAGTACGAACATACATTTGACCACTTTGCCCCACCATTCCAATCACATTATTTTGCGAATCAATTACATCAGCACCTAAAGGAACAAATTCATCAGCATCCAATTTTGCTTGGATGAGTAATGGATAACCCATTCTGGTTTTAAACTTTACTTTTACCGCTGCACCAGCATAGGGAACAATACGTTGATCATTTGTTTCAATCTCAACACGATCAGAAATGCCTTTTGGTTCTAATGAAATATTGTTATAGCGATAAGGTGTAATTGCAGGAATAAGTGCATAGCCTTGATGATTAATTCGTGTACCTTGACCATTGAAGAGTCGTGCACCTTCAGCGCCTTTGGCTTCAACTAAAGCAAAAGTTTCACCAAGGTATGGACCAAATGTGATCCCTCCAGAATGCACCGCTAATGCGCCTTGCAGATTAGTTGAAACTTGCCAGTAGTTATCACTCATTGAAGCATTTAGACCTAAATTACTATTGTCTAGACGTTTATTGAGATTTGTATTCCAAGTCGTCACTTGCATATTTCGATCATGGCTGAGACCTACTGCATAATTCAGTGATTGATCCTGAGTTAAAGAACCAGATAATGTACTTTGATAAAACTCTTTAGCGTTTTCAGCATGTGAGTAAGCTAAATCTAAATTCGGTAAATTTGCTTTTTTGTATCGTCCTAAAGGAAAGCTCAAGGAAAGATTCACTGAGGTATCTTGACGATTATCAAGTAGTTTTGAATCTATTTCATCAAATCTATTGTTGATGATATTGTCATAAGCATAACGTTGTCGCATTACAGCCAGATTGAGCGTCAAACCATTTTGAAATGCTTTGCCGTATCCAATTTGTGCCTGTACATCATTATCACGACCATCACGGTAGTTTTGTGCTGATCCTGATAAAAATAATATCCCATAATCACCAAGGCTTTGGTTCAGCGTAATTTCAAAACGGGAGCGTTGTTGGTAAGTCGATGACTCCCAACGATAACCATGTTTATAAGAATTCCTCAGCCCAATAACATCGCCTAGATCTCTATATCCTTCAGTTGAATAACGATAGCCTGCTAAAGATACTGTCGTGTTGGTAGGCTGAAAAGTCTTACTATAGGTCAGGTTAGTCATCCAACCTGTTATTATATTTTCATCAGGTAAATTTGCTCTAGAGTAAGTTAAGTTAGCACCAAAAGCACCGATATGTGATGCATATGTTCCGCCTAAGAGGCCAGCTTGATAACCATCTGCTAAACGTAATCCTGAATTTAAAGTGACGCTATTACTTATTCCTCGTTGGTAAGTAAGATTAGAGAAAAAAGTGTCCTCTCCAATATCACGAGTTTTCCCTACATCTAAGTTATAACGTGAAGCACCTAAACGTAGAGACTCAGGTACAGCTGAAAATGGAACACTAAACTGAGAAATCGTTCCATCAGCTTCTCTAACTTTAACGATTAAATCACCATTAAAATTTGTAGGATATAAATCAGAAATTTTAAACGCGCCTGGCGCTACTGTTGTCTGATAAATCTCCTTTCCATTTTGCAATATAGAAACATTTGCATTGGTTTTAGCTATACCTTGAATCGTTGGTGCATAGCCTCGTAATGAATCAGGTAACATCCTTTCATCGGAACTAAGGCTCAATCCATTAAAACTTAACCCTGAGAAAAACTTTCCAGAACTATAGGTCTGCCCTAAAGTCAATACACCTTGAATAGGTTCTATAGGGCGAGAAATATAACTACGAATATTGGTCCATTTTATCCCTATTTCTGGACTATAATTAATATTAGACTGTTGACGATATTGCCATTTTCCAATGTTTACACCACCATTTAATGATACATATGCAGCAGATTGAGTCTGCGAATGGTCGTGTAATTGATATGAAGTATGATAATAATTACCCAGATAATTGATAAAGCCAATACTTTCACCCGCATCCCATTGGGATGAATTAACATAACCCCGTGGAATATTATGCATATCATTTTGAGGGATACTAATATCAAGTCGAAGCTTTTCAAAATTAAAATCTATTGAGCTGGATTGAATATAATTTGATAAGAGAACACATTGATCTTGCTGTTTTTTAATATTTATCAAAATTTGCTCTGAAATTCCTAATTTTTCTATAGCAACTAAATCAAAACATGGAGAAATATTTTTTTGTTGGTCTTCTACAAACTTTAAATCCATACGTTCAATAATTTGCTTGTTAACAAAAACATCCACTTTGTAAAAGCCTGACAATATATCTTCTTTTTCACTTAAACGTTCTAATAGCTTAATTTGATGATCAGATTGCCCACGGAATAATGCTTGATCAAATATATATTCACCATCGTTATTAACATGATCATTTGCATCGGCAGAATTATAACCACCAATCAAGTAACCTACTAAAAATATAGACAATAAGCTTCTACGGCCAAAATATTCAGCAAACATAATATTATACTCGCTTATTATTTATTCAGAGGAATCTCGTGGACGACTAAAGCACCATAATCATTAACAAGGGTAAGTTTAATTTTTGAATCTTTTAAACTATGCGTATTATTATTTATTACCCAATTAACTTTAGCTTTTGGAGCAATTAAGTCATTTTTTTTCACCACGATTTCGCTATTTCCAGCAACTAAACTTAATTCTTTAATATTCACATAATATTCAGATGAATTTTGAATGTTTAATTGCTTTTTTGTTCCATCATTTTCCAAGGCAAATTGAACTTTTTTATAAGCATCTGCTGTAGAACCTTTCAAATTTTTAGGACGGTAAAAAACCTTGACACGATTCTTAAATACAATCATTAAACGGCTACTATCGCTGTCTTGTTTTTTTAGTGCAGGAAACTCAGAAAAATTCAAATAAAACAGTGACTCAACATCCTTTGAGACGTTTTCCTCACCCGTAAATATTAAGCGTACAGTTTGTCCAGTATTTGGATTTATCCGAAAAATCTGTGGACTAACAACAAAGGGAGCTTTGCTTTTTTCAAGAGTAGAATCTTCATCCCCTTCATCTAGCCAAATTTGTACAAGGTTTGGATATTGATCTTTATTTTGTAAGTAAATCGTTTTTTCATTTTGGCCATCAGGAAAAATTACACGTGTTCCTGTAAGAACTACACCTGAGAAGGCAGCGGACATTATGGTTAAGCCACCAATCAAAATATGACTTTTTATAATATTGACGATCCACCTACTCATTTTTACCACTCCAACCAAAAAATTGATTGATCTGCTACTTAAGTAGCAGATCAGATAAAACCTTATTGATAGCTTAAGGTGTATTCAACAACTGAGGTCACAGCACCTTGTGTTGCACCACCAGCTTCAGAAATATAACGCGCACCAAAATCATGGCTGGCACTTGTTGCACCATTGAGTAATTTCAGACCTTCAACAGCTGTTGGCCCATTTAGAACAACTGAAGTTGTTCCAGCAGCCTCTTTAGTCAACTGAATCGCAACATTAGTAGCAGGATTAACTGTTGCTACATTGCCTAAATTGCCACTCGTAGTTACTGAGTGACCTAAAAATTTTGTTTTAATATCAAGATCTGAGCTAGGTGCAGTACATCCAGTGACATTAATCGTAAAAGGTGTCAAACCTGCTGTGGCACCAGAAGAAGTTAGCGTATTTGCTGATACCGTAGGTAGTAAAACCACGCCATTGGTTCCACCATTGATTGAAGCTTGGCAAGTTTGATCTGTAACTTCCCCTTGAAATGTTACTGTAGGCGCAGCATTTGCAACGCCTGTAACCATAATGCTCATAGTTGCTATTGCTAGAAAACGATTTACTAATTTCATAAATACACCTTTAAATGATAAATAAAACCAAATGAAACTATGAGGATAATAATCTTTAAGCGATAAACAATTCTTTACATTTCACACAAATTACTTATACATTTAAAACAAATTTTCTTAAAAATTTAAATATAAATTTATTATTTTAAAAAATTATACATTGAATTCAATTGGATAAATTTACTCAAAATTCACAAGAAAAAGAGTGATAAGTTTAACAAAAATAATAAAATACCCAATACAAGACAAATTATTGAATTTTAATAATGACTTAAAGAAATAAAATGAAATCAATCATATTTATCAAGTTTATTTATCAAATAACTTGAAAAAAAAATATTTTTCACACTAAAATAAAAACAATCAAACGCTAAAAAGGAAATAACCTGAATGAATTTTTATAAATGTATTGCTACCGCCTCAATAATCTTCGTATCAATTAACACTTCAAATGCTCAAAATTTTCAATCATGCGAATCAAAACAACAAGAAATCGAAAGTAAATTAAAAATTGCGATACAACATAATAATACATACGAAATAAATGGTCTTAAAAAAGCACTAAAAGAAAATCAGATACATTGCAATAATGTGACATTAAAGCAAAAAACAGACACTAAAATTAAAGAAAAAGAAATTAAAATACAAAAACTTAAATCAGAAATACAACTAGAGCAAAAATCTGGAAATTTAAATAAGATTAAAAAGAAAGAACGTAAAATTGAAGCCTTAGAAAATGAAATAAAAACATTAAAATCTCAATAATTAAAAAGGTAAATTCAGTTCATTGAACTGAATTTCCAACATACCTTAAATATTTTCCTTATCTAAACTCATTTTTAAAGTAAAATATAAATATTCATAATCTTTACTTTTCGCCTCTTTTAATACTTTTTTAATTTTTTCATCGTTCCAACCTTCATATTTAACTCTTGTTAAAAAGATAGAAATGAGAATAAATGCATGATCACCTTTCCTTAGATAAGTTCGATTATATTTTCGTTTAACCTTTGTGCTTGATTTTGACAAAACAATAATTACTTAAAAAAACTGGACGTTAAAGTTTAAAATTATTGATTATTATTTTCTTTACATCTTAAACATTTTGTTTATCA